>NZ_JBLZQF010000016.1:0-54565 GCF_049199325.1 Rahnella sp. PD4
CACCAAAAGGCGTCGGTATTGTCAGCGGGGACAGTATGCAATTGTACGCGCAAGACAGCCTGACGCTGACCGCCGGTAAGCAGGTGGATATCGGCGCGACGAAGAAATTCACCGTCGCCGCCGGTGAGCAAATCAGCCTCTACAGCCGACAGGGCACCAAAATGTTTGCCGCCAAAGGCGACATTGACGTTCAGGCGCAGGGCGGGAAATTCACCACCTGGTCAACGGACGATACGCATATTGCCAGCGGAAAAAAAATGACGGTGACAGCACAGGACGAGCTGGTTCTGGTCTGCGGCGGAGCCTACATCAAGCTGAAAGGCGGTAACGTTGAAATTGGCGGGCCGGGGAAACTGCTGGTGAAAAATGGCGGCATCGTCAAGCAGGGCTCGGCCAGCATGCAGAGCGCGATGAAGTCCTTCGAGCCAGAGAATTTCGATGAGAAATTCGCACTCGTACATCCTCTCAGCGGCGAACCTATCCCTAACGCCAAATACCGGATGACATTGCCCGACGGTTCTGTGCAGGAAGGCGTGACTGACGCTGCAGGAAAAACGGCTCTTGTTCAGAGCACACTACTCGACGGTATGAGTTTTGAATTACTTTAAGGATGAAAGAATGAAAATACTGAACAAGCTTGCGTGTGCTTCAGCCACAATTTTTTCTTGCCTGCTAATTACCGCCTGTCATATCCCCACGGCGGCAGACGGCTTTGCTATGACAACCGGTGGAGCAGGACTAACTGAGCAGTCTGGGGTGGTTGAGTACATGATTTACAATGTCCCACCACAAGTTGTTTATCGGATTGATGACCACAGATTTTTCACGCTAGAAAATTATAAAGACTGCGATCATGGAGGCATTGTCTATTATAACGACACTAAGCTTGGTAAGAAAATTTATATCAGCGGAGGTTCAAGTAGTAATGATATTTTAACTAAAAACCCTACGATAGCCTGGCAAGGTAAATTCATTTATGCAGCCGGGGAAGAAACTATCGTGGCTCCTTATCTGATGATGTTTTGCCCCAGCGAACGTAGAAATTGTAATGTAAAACTACAATATTGGTCAGGTGATAAAAAGGAAATATCTCTTCCTGTAGGCTTTGGTTTTTCAGGTGATGATATTGAAGTGGCAATTGTTGATAATGGTTATTATATCATCAGTAAAGCTATGTTTTCCTATAAATATCAACTTTCCCCATCCCCCACTGATGAAGATGAATCTCGGGTAGATAAATTACCTGACGCAATACGAACACCTTCTGGTACTTCATATTTTTCATGTAACCGCTCTATTGTTACACATGATTTTATCAAGACAGAAAAGCAAGTATTTGACCATAAAGCAACGGAGACGCCGCAAAATAGCCAATAACTCAAAAGAACCATTACGTGTTGCACCGGTGCATATTGATGATAATGGCAAACATGTGTGGACTAGCATGTGCTCACCATCAAATAATAAAACTCGGGCAGCCTGTGAGCACCCAATACAGCTTCCTGGCCTTATTATTCTGGTTCACGGGGTAAACTCTGAGGGGGAATGGTACAATGAAGCGGAGAAAAATTTATGTGCCGGTTTGACTACACGGTTAAATTTGCCAGTCGATGTTAGACTGAAGGAAAATGAGTATTCAGATGGTAAGAAAGACATTCGTCGTGTAATTAAAGAAGGTAGATCTCCGATTATTCGTTTCTACTGGGGATATTCAGCTGGAAAAAGCGCTGACGTAAAATACCAAATTCCCCTGAGAAATGCTGAAGGCGATGATTATCACGATCTGAAAAAATACCAAAAACTGTCTGACAGTCATTTGCAAGCTAAGGGACCGTTCTATTGGGGGGGCGGTGCATTTCAAAATGGCTGCGACCAGTTGGTGTCATTATGGAGTGAAGAAGGCTTTAGCAAATGGCTGAAGGAAATGCCGATCCCGTTCAGTGTTCAGGCGGCCAACACGGAGTTAGACCGGTTAGTTTCAGACGCTCCTGCGAGACAATATTATGCCCACGCTGCAACAAGGCTGGCTAATTTAATGGATACCATCAGAAATGATTATCCTAGAGATACCATTACGCTGATGTCCCACAGCCAAGGCACGATGATTGCGATGGCGGCAACGTTGCTTGCCAAAACCGGTCCTGATGCTTTATTTGTGATGAATTCACCTTATGCGCTTGAACATAAAACAATGGACAGGTTCGCCTACCCGTTTAATGAATGCATATCGACTAAAGCCAGGGTTGCCACGTTTGAGAATGTAGTTAAGAAAGTTGCTCAGCAAGCTAACAGGATGACATCTGCGGACTATAGCCGTCTGGTTGTCGGAGTCGATGCTGATAATAAGAGCTGGAAGCCAACAGGGATGGGACCAAACGGTACTTATGAGCGCGACAATCATGGCCGCACCTGGGTTTACAGTAATGCTCATGACCGTGTTATGGGTATGAAAGCCATTCGTAGTATCGGCTGGCAAGGCATCCCCAATACTCCTGATGGCAATATTAATAAGCTGCTTACAGGTCACCAGGGTCATCTGTTCCAGCGGATGATGGCCCGAGGCCTGCATTGTGGCGGAGACCCTCTGGTTCACACTCCTTTTGGAACGCTTCCCCCCGCAGGCAAACCGTTCTGGGATGACGGTGGTGAATTCATTTATCCTGCTCCCCCAGCAAATCAGACACTATTTATCAACGGTGAAAAGGTTCCCGAATCTTTTGATATACCCTTGAGTTTTGATGGCACGCGAGTTGGGGATAAACCCGCTGACGGAACCGACGGAAAAGGCTGGGGGCAATATTCCAGTGGAAAAATTAACGATGACACTTTTCCTTACTATGCCTCCCTATATGAAGAGCAATGGATATCCGTCCCCTCTTCACCTACATGGTCTTTACCCGGCTCTCACGACGATACGCGAGGGCAATTCACACGGCGTCGTGAAACCCGTGAACAAAAAGATGCCCGTATCGGCAAGTTTATTTCACAACCCAGCGATCACAGTACATTACCACTAGATCCCGATTTCATGATTCGGGTGGTTGCCTACGATTTACCCATTGGCTTTTGCGAGTGCTCAAACAATAAGAGTGATTTGGAAAAATACCGCAGGCTTGCTGACTGGCAAATATCGGATCCTTATTTCTCAAGCGGTGAACATCCTCACTATACCCGTCCGGCTGAAGTGGTTGCAGAATCAGCCGGTGGGATGGGGCCAGATGAACCCGCTAAAATGAAAGAAATGGAAATTTATAAACACGGTGGACGTTAAGGAAGACTGAACATGAGCAAAAAAGTCGTGGTATTAGGTGACAGCAGTTCATATGGAGGTCGTGTGACTTCTGCCTCCTCAACCTTTGAAATTGATGGTAAAAAAGCCGCCTTGCTGAACGATACGTTCTCCTGCCCTGAACATGGCAGTAACGCTATTGTTGAGTGCGATATGGGCTATGAAGAAGGCGGGCGTGGCATTGTGGTACATGGCTGTAAAACAGCCTGCGGGGCAAAGGTGTTTGCCAGCACACAAGCCGTGGACTTCGACTACGCCACCCTCAGCTACATACAGGTTTGTTTCTTCCTGCATGGCTCGGGCGCGATTGGCTGCGGCCTGTGAATTCTTGAATGCTGCGTATCGTGAATATTGCTGAACTGTGGGTAACGTATTCGGGGGACAAAATCCCTCGGCACGCATTTCGATTAGGTGGGCTTTAGCCTCTGCACTTAACAAAACCTCTTTTCGTTGTGTGCGGGCGTCTTCCTGTTCCATCTGTTTCGGCTTTGCACCTACCAGAATGTTAGCCCTCTTGCGGGCATTCTCTCTGACTTTGCGAGCGGCTTTGCTCATTGCTCAATCACTGCAATTCTGTGGGCTTATCCTGCCCAAAAACTATACGGAAAATATTTCTACGGTGATGCCAGACGGTGCCAATAACAGCCATTCCTAAGCAACGGGAGGAAGCACGGCACGAACAAGGTTAGGGATTAGCCCCGACCTTGTTCGCGCTTTCAAGTGCCTTACCTTAAGTTCCCGGTTAGGTTTTCACTTGCCCCGCCCCAGAATGCCGTCTGTGCGTGGGTCAAAGGTCTGATTCGAGCCTGACATTGCTCTGCCGCGCCCCCCTTGCTTCTCTCTCTCCCATTGCCTACGCGCAAACTCAATCGCAACGGCGGGAGGGGATACAACGGCGCCCGTTAATGGCGTTCATTCATCTCAACGGTTTACTTATTCCGGCGATGCAACCTGCCCTTGTATGCGATGGCTCAACGCTAACCGGAACTCTATCCCTGAATAGTTACAGGGACAGCATGAGCACAAAACTCACTTATTTAGTAAGCACAGAAAAATATTCAGGGTTTGTGGCGATTTGTGCGGTGGTGGTTTTCGGGGTGGTGGTGTGGAAACACTAACTTGACTTGTAACTAAACTAGGGGGTTTTAATTCGTGGTGGGTGTTTTGCGTGTAAGTGATTGTTTTTGAATGGTACGCCCTACAGGGCTCGAACCTGTGACCTACGGCTTAGAAGGCCGTTGCTCTATCCAACTGAGCTAAGGGCGCATTGCTTGTCCCTTTCGGGAGCGTTGCGGGTTCGGATTATACGGGCAGACCGGGATGAGTCAATGGCTTTCGAACTCACTGCTTAATGCCTGAGCAATTTGCAGATATTCCCGGCTGTCTTGCAAGGTTATGTACACGGTATCGGCTATTTGTCGGATTTCAGCGCGGCAGCTATCACACGGGCGGAAGCATGATAAGCCACGCTTTCGTAAGCGGTCAGTTCCGGCAGCAGTGTTTGTACAATGCCTTTTTTGCCAATGACGGCTGGCTGACCAATATAAACGCCCAGTTTTTCATCCAGGGCAGAAACCGGATACACGCTATGGGCGTCAGACAAAATGGCATTCACCAGTCTGGCAGTGGCTGTAGCAATGCCAAAACTTGTCCACCCCTTCCCCTGCAGGATTTCCCAACCTCCGCCCCGTACAGCATCGTTCATTTTTACCCAGTCGACGTCACGGTCGCCTGCCAGTTCAGCCACCGGGCGTCCGCCGAGGGTGACGGTACTCCAGGCCACAAACTGTGATTCTCCGTGTTCGCCCATCACATAACCGGTGACACTTTTCGGATCAAAGCCAAAAAATTCGCCCACGACACGTTTCATGCGCGCGGTATCAAGCGAGGTGCCGGTGCCGAAGACCTGTGCGTCAGGGAATCCGCTGGTCTGCTGAATAATCTGCGTAATAACATCACACGGGTTGGTGATGTTGACGATTACACCGCCAAAGCCGCTGGCAATCACACGGGGGATCACTTCGCGCACGGCAGCGCGGGTCTCAGCGAGTTCTTCCAGGCGGTCTTCACGCAGCAATGTTTTCGGTCCAACGGCAATCACCAGGACATCGGCGTCATGCAGCTCGCTATAATCATTGGCAATAACCTGTACGCGTGAGGCCGTCAGCGACGCCATGTCGCGCAACTCCAGCGCCTGACTGGCTGCTTTAGGTTCGTTTTCGTCGAGCAAAACTATTACGTCACACAAACCCTGCGTGACCAACGAGAATGCAACGTCAGCACCCACATGACCGGCACCGATGATCCCCACTTTGCGTGTCATTTGTTCCTTTCCTTATGATTTAAAAAGAGCCAGCTCTAAAATAGACACTTTTTCCGCCCCTGTCTCAGGTTAAATTTTCAGCCGTGAATAACAACTTATTCGCATTCAACGCCTGACAGCGTCCGCCGCTTCTGACAAAATAGACTTATCCCCCTGCATTTATTAATTGATGGATTTACTCCCTGATGGCAGCAAAGATTATTGATGGTAAAACGATTGCGCAGCAAGTCAGAAGCGAAGTTGCGGCGCGTGTTCAACAACGACTGGCTGAAGGAAAACGCGCCCCAGGTCTGGCTGTCGTGCTGGTCGGTGAAAACCCGGCATCACAGATTTATGTCGCCAGCAAACGTCGTTCTTGTGAAGAAGTCGGGTTTATCTCCCGTTCTTATGATCTCCCTGCCACCACCACCGAAGGTGAGTTGCTGGAACTGATCGAAAAACTCAATAACGACAGTGCCATCGACGGCATTTTGGTTCAGCTTCCCCTGCCTGCCGGTATCGATAACATTAAAGTGCTGGAGCGTATCCACCCGGATAAAGATGTCGATGGCTTCCATCCGTATAATGTCGGTCGTTTGTGTCAGCGTGCACCGACGCTGCGCCCATGTACACCGCGCGGCATTGTGACGCTGCTGGAGCGTTACGGTATTGATACCTTCGGGCTGAACGCTGTTGTTATCGGTGCTTCCAATATTGTAGGCCGTCCGATGAGCATGGAATTACTGCTGGCCGGTTGCACCACGACCGTCACGCACCGTTTCACCCGGAATTTGCGCCACCATGTTGAGAATGCCGATCTGGTGATTGTCGCTGTGGGTAAACCGGGCTTTATTCCAGGCGAATGGATTAAACCAGGCGCGATTGTCATTGATGTCGGTATTAACCGTCTGGAAAGTGGTAAAGTTGTCGGCGATGTGGAATATGATGCCGCCGCTGAGCGTGCTTCCTTTATCACACCGGTGCCGGGCGGCGTAGGCCCGATGACGGTCGCGACGTTGATTCAAAATACCTTGCAGGCATGCGAGGAATATCACGATATCAGTGCCAGTAAGCCTTAAACCATTTGCATTACACAAAAAGTCAGGAATACATGGAAACTTTCTTTCTCGAAAAACACCCGCACGTTGAACTGTGCGATCTGCTCAAATTTATGGGCTGGTGTGACAGCGGCGGTACTGCGAAAGCAGTGATTGCCGAAGGCCAGGTTAACGTCAACGGTAAAGTCGAAACCCGTAAACGCTGCAAAATCGTTGCTGATATGAATGTTGAGTTCGCCAGCAATAAAGTCGTTGTGAAAGCATCCGAATAATCTTTCCTGCGACGTTGCAACGTAAAAGAAAATGCCCTGGAAGCGAAAGCTCACAGGGCATTTTTCATTGACAGGCTGAGCACAAGCCCGGGCATCCGTTACGGCTGCGTCACCCACAATACCGGCCATTCTCCACCACGGCTATAACCATCGCAGCTGGGCTCAGAGGCAAAAGCCGCCAACCGGAACTGTTTGCCATCAAACACCCAGCGCGAAGAGACGCCACAATCACCGATGCCTCGTCCTTTATCGTAGGTCGAGAGCATACCGGTTTTCGGGTCGAAATCAGCGTTGATAAGCTCCGGCGACTCATCATCCTCACCCAGTTTAAACGGCATATTCAGCGTCAGATTTTCCATTTTATAAGGCGCCTGTCGCGAAACCAGGAAACCCAGCGCATACAGGTTGTATGCCCCCATATCGCAGTTGACGGTCATCAGGGCTTTATCGTTGCTCAAAGCGAAAATATGCACTTCACGTTCGGAAGGGTCGAGACTGCAATCGTTATTTTCAATGGTGGTCGCGGCATTTTGTGTAATGGCTGAAATCTCGGTTTCAGATAACGCATGCGGTTCGCTGAAACGCGCAATGACCGGCGTGGCCGGGATCGGCGGCACACTGCTGGCAGGTTTTGCACCCCGGCTAACCCAGGCGGTTTTGGTGCCGACACGGCCTTGTTGCGCATCAATCGCCAGCAGCGCGGCTTTTATGCCTTTGAGGGAGATTACCGGCCTGACAGGCTGAGCCGGATCGGCTTTTACTGCCAGCTGAATGCTACTGCCTTCGCGGACAGTGGCGATAAAATCATTCACCACCAGACGGTTAGTGGTGGAAAGATGTTTTGTACTGACATCCCATTCGCGGTGATTAAAACTCAGCGTTTTGCCGTTCATCTGCAAATGGTTAGCAACCGGCACATCCGCCGTCTGCTCATCACTGTTACGCTGATAATCAATACTGACGGAGGATTTTCCTTCCGGTCCGGCTTCGCGGGTGATTTTCATGACCAGCTCCTGCCCGTCCTGCGAATTGCGCGCGACACAGTGATTCAGGTTGTCACAGCTGACCTGCCAGTCGTTATAAATAGCCTGCAACGGCTCAGCCTGCACACTAAAAGCCAGTATTGTGGCCAGCAGGCATAAAGGGGCGGTTATCCATTTACACATTATGAGTTTCAGCTCTGTTCGAAATTATCTTTCTGATAATAGCGTAACCCCCGGCAAGACTCTGCCACCAATTCAGCATTTTTTATTCGGATTTAGAAAGAGATACTCTGCCAGCAGGGTGTGCGGCAGACAATAATTTTTCATGACAGGCAAGAAGCCGTAATGGTGACGCAGGGAAACTTTCAGTACACTGGCTGAGCCAAAAACAAACAATAATGGCGAAAGGATGAAGATCATTTCTCTGGGAGATACGGATGAAGTTATTGGTTTTGATGATAACGCTGTTATCACTGCCTGCGCTGGCTGAAGAGCCGCCGGTGGTGTACGCCGGCACACTGGGTAGCACCAGTATTGTTGTCGAACTCGATTTAAATAAACCTGACGAAGTCACCGGCCGGTATTTCTATCAAAAATACCGGCTGGATCTGCCGCTGAACGGGGTGCTGGATGGTCAGGAACTAAAATTACAGGAAGGCCTGGATGATTTCGACGATACGCCGCGTCCTGAACTGACGCTGACCAAAGATGAAAACGGTGGCTGGCAAGGCAACTGGACTAACCCGCAGGGCAAAAATCTGCCGGTTAAGCTTCAGCCTGCGCAGTTACCGGCAGCAGCCACTGACGACGGCTATCTCAGTTCTTTGTTCCACACCGATCCATATGAGTATTTGCGTTTATCCGCGCTGCAACTGAAAGCCGGTAAAAATGAAAACTTTATGGGTTATCAGCTACAATGGTGGACTGAGCCACAGTCGAAAATCAGCTTCTTTGAGATTGTCTCCGGCTATCCGGAAGCCAGTTTACCGGCCATTAACCAGAAGCTACGCGCCCGTTTATGGCAGGAAGTCAGCGGCTGGCATGCCTGTATGCTGGGTGCCAGTCGTTTTGGTCAGGGTGAATATCAGCAGACAGTGACGCCTGAATACATGAGCGACCAGGTCGTCAGTATCAGCGTGTTTACTTCTTATGATTGCGGTGGCGCGCATCCTGATTTTGGCGAGGCACCGATCAACCTGAACGCAAAAACTGCAGAAACACTGACGCTGGAAGATGTGATCTGGGTGGGCGATGGTGCACCATTCCACTATCTGAATGCTGAAGATCGCGCCCTCACCGGTAAGAACGATGTGGATTTCGATACCTTCGCCCAGTACCGCGATAAAAAATGGGCACCGTGGCTGGTAAAACAGCTGGCAGTGGCCTATCCGCAACAAATGAAAAAACCGACAGAAGAAAGCGAAGACGATTGCGATTACTCAGACCCGTCGGTCTGGCAGTTCCCGGCCTGGTATTTCACGCCAAAAGGGCTGTATTTTGATCCGACCTTTGCCCGCGTTATGCGTTCGTGCGAAGGCCCTGAATGGTCAGTTTTGCCGTGGTCTGCCATGAAAGGTCACGCAGGCAGTACCGTGATAAACATGGAGCACTGAAACAACAAAGGCACCTGCGGGTGCCTTTGGCGTTAATGCATTTCGCCGGTCTTCTTTACGCCAGCCAGCCCTGAATCTGCGCATATTGCAGCAACATGATGGTTTTACCATCTTTGATGCGCCCGTCTTTGATCATCGCCAGTGCCTCGGTAAAGGGCACCTCCAGCACATCAATGTCCTCGTCTTCCACGCCACCACCGGCGTTCTGACGCTGCGACTCATCATATTCCGCCGCAAAAAAATGTACGATTTCTGTCACGCTGCCCGGCGACATATAGGCTTCAAAAAGTTTATCTACCTTGCCCACCGCAAAACCGGTTTCTTCGATGGCTTCTTTACGGATGCAATCTTCCGGCGAGTCGTTGTCGAGCAAACCGGCGCAGGTTTCCAGCAGCATACCGGTCGGGTTGCCATTGACGTAGGTCGGCATACGGAACTGTCTGATCAGCAGGACGGTTTTTTTAGGACGGTTATAAAGCAGAATCGTCGCGCCATTACCCCGGTCATACACTTCGCGGGATTGCGGCTGGCGTTCGCCATTACGCTTGATTAAATCATAGGTATATTTGCGAAGAACATACCAGTTATCAGACAGTAACTGGTTCCGGACGTTTTCGATTCTGGATGAATTGTCATCAGATGACATAAAGCGTGCCTCCGCTCAGAGGGGGTGAGAGAAGCCAGACATCATAGCGATATTACACCGCGCCCGCCAGATTCAGCCGTGCTCAATTGCATTAAGCAATTGTTCACGATGGCGTTCAATCCACTTTGCATCCAGTGGCCCCCAGCCTGAAAGCTGATAATACCCGTCATTGTTGCGTACACCTTGTTGCACAAACTCCAGCTCAACGCCCATGCCCGGCAGCGCTTTCAGAACGTCCTGCAAAGTGCGGCGCGGCCAGCCGGTGATTTCCATCAGTTTCGGTACGTTCGGTTTTTGCTCAGTGTCCAGCAACCAGCAAAGGTAGAGACGACGGGCGAAAACCGAATTTAACATCAAACTCATCTGAACGGCTCCGGTATGGACATAAGAATGGGGGCTAAAAAAAGCGGGCAGTCAAAGCGTAGCCGCTTTTAGCGAATCTGTCTGCGAGATAACCCTGTGTGCGGGGAGGTTTTTTTTACATTATCTCCTTTATTTCTCCACGTTTTATACGTGATGAGAAGGTAAAGTGCACTGATGTAGCACTACACTCTAACACTTGCTCAGTCCCGCCGGGACGGTACCGCCTCTGAGAAGATGACGCTCAGGGGATTTTTTTGTCAGATTACTGACATTGTGTTTGTTTGCTGATGTTAGTCACTCACGCCAGAGTGACAACGAGGTTTCTGAAGCATGGCTAACTTTTTTATCGATCGCCCAATCTTTGCCTGGGTTTTAGCGATCATCATTTCTTTATCCGGCGCACTCGCTATCTATTTTCTGCCGGTTGAGCAGTATCCCGATCTGGCTCCGCCAAACGTCAGGATTTCTGCAACCTATCCCGGAGCATCAGCACAAACATTAGAAAACACTGTTACTCAGATTATTGAACAAAACATGACCGGCCTCGATAATCTGATGTACATGTCTTCACAGAGTAGTAACGACGGTAAATCGCAGATTACCCTGAGTTTTACTGCCGGAACCGATCCGAATGAAGCGCTGCAACAGGTACAAAATCAACTGCAACAGGCGCTTAAACGTCTGCCACAGGATGTTCAGACGCAAGGGGTGACGGTATCAAAAACCGGTGATACCAACCTGATGATGGTGGCGTTTGTGTCCACAGACGGCAGTATGGATAAACAGGATATTGCCGATTATGTGGCTTCCAATATTCAGGATCCGCTGAGCCGCGTGCCCGGCGTCGGCAGCATCGATGCTTACGGCTCACAGTACGCGATGCGTATCTGGCTGGATCCGGATAAACTCAATAATTACCAGCTGACCACTGCCGATGTGGTCACCGCCATCAAAGCGCAAAACAGTCAGGTCGCCGTGGGCCAGCTCGGCGGCGCGCCTTCGGTGGATTTTCAGGCGCTGAATGCCACCATTAATGCCCAGGCGCAGTTACAGACGCCGGAGCAGTTCCGCCAGATCACGCTGAAAGTGAACCAGGACGGCTCACAGGTCAAACTTGGCGATGTCTCAACTGTCGGTCTTGGCGCAGAAAACTATGCGCTGCTGAGCCGGTATAACGGACAGGCGGCTTCCGGTATGGGCGTGAAACTGGCGTCCGGTGCGAACGAACTGCAAACGGACAAAGCCGTTCGTGTACGTCTCGACGAACTCTCTCACTATTTTCCACACGGTCTGAAAGCCGAAATTGCCTACGAAACGACGCCATTTGTTAAAGCGGCAATCACGGACGTCGTGAAAACGCTGTTTGAAGCTATCGTGCTGGTGTTTTTGGTGATGTATTTATTCCTGCAAAACTTCCGCGCTACGTTGATCCCGACGATTGCCGTGCCGGTGGTCTTACTGGGGACTTTCGCCGTACTGCATCAGTTCGGCTACAGCATAAATACCCTGACGATGTTCGCGATGGTGCTCGCCATCGGCTTGCTGGTGGATGACGCCATCGTGGTGGTGGAAAACGTCGAGCGCGTAATGAGCGAGGAAGGCCTCAGTCCCCGAGAGGCGACGCGAAAATCGATGGGGCAAATTCAGAGTGCGCTAGTCGGGATTACGATGGTGCTGTCAGCAGTATTCGTGCCGATGGCGTTCTTCGGCGGAACCACCGGCGCGATTTATCGCCAATTCTCCATCACGATTGTCTCGGCGATGGTACTGTCAGTCTTTGTCGCCCTGACACTGACACCGGCGCTGTGTTCGACCATTCTTAAACCCGTCACGCAGGGGCATCACCACGGCAAACGCGGCTTCTTCGGCTGGTTTAACCGGATGTTTGACCGCAACGCCCGTCGCTATGAGAACGGCGTGGCACGGGTGCTGCGTAACAGCCTGCGTTACATGCTCGGTTATGCCGCACTGGTCGCGGTGCTGGCGGTCATGTTTATCAAATTACCCACGTCGTTTCTGCCACTGGAAGACCGCGGGGTATTCACCGTGCAGATTCAGTTGCCGCCGGGTTCGACGTTGCAGCAAACCCAAACAGTCGTGGAAAAGGTCGAAAAGTATTTTCTGACTGAAGATAAGAAAGACGTACTGTCGGTGTTCTCGACCATAGGTGCAGGGCCGGGTGGTAACGGGCAGAACGTCGCACGTATGTTTGTGCGCCTGACGCCATGGGATGAACGTACCGGCACAGATGACTCTTCCTTTGCCCTGATTGAACGGGCAACCAAAGCGTTTAACAAGATCACTGAAGCCCGTGTTATCGCCAGCAGCCCGCCTGCCATCAATGGTCTCGGCAGCGCGACCGGCTTTGATATGGAATTACAAGATCACGCCGGGCTGGGCCACGACGCGCTGATGGCGGCACGTGATCAGTTACTGGCGATGACCGCTAAAGACAGCAATCTGACCCGTGTGCGTCACAACGGTCTGGATGACAGTCCGCAGTTGCAGATCGATATCGATCAGGTGAAAGCGCAGGCTCTGGGTGTGGCAATTACGGATATCAACAGCACGCTGAGCACCGCGTGGGGCTCAACGTACGTCAATGACTTCGTTGATCGTGGCCGCGTGAAGAAAGTCTATGTGCAGGCCGCAGCAAAATACCGCATGTTGCCGGATGATATCGATCGCTGGTATGTGCGAAACTCGGCCGGAACCATGGTGCCCTTCTCCGCTTTTGCGACGTCAAAATGGCTGACCGGTTCGCCACGTCTGGAACGTTATAATGGCTATTCCGCGCTGGAAATTGTGGGCGAACCGGCAGCGGGTATCAGCAGTGGTACCGCCATGGATGATATGGAAAAACTGGTAGCAAAATTGCCGGTCGGGATTGGCCTTGAATGGACCGGACTGTCATATCAGGAAAGGCTGTCAGGCTCACAGGCACCGGCGCTGTATGCGATTTCCCTGCTGGTGGTATTCTTGTGTCTGGCCGCGTTGTATGAGAGCTGGTCAATTCCGTTCTCCGTCATGCTGGTGGTGCCGCTCGGGGTACTGGGGGCGGTCATTGCCACCTGGCTGCGCGGGCTGGAAAACGATGTCTATTTCCAGGTCGGGATGCTGACTATCATTGGTTTGTCGGCGAAGAACGCGATTCTGATTGTCGAATTTGCCAATGATCTGAATGTCCGCGGGAAGGCATTACTCGAGGCCACCCTGGAAGCCGCAAGAATGCGTCTGCGTCCGATTCTGATGACCTCGCTGGCGTTTGTTTTCGGTGTTTTGCCAATGGCAACCAGCATGGGTGCCGGTTCAGGCAGCCAGCACGCGGTCGGTACTGGCGTGATCGGCGGGATGATTTCCGCAACGATTCTGGCCATTTTCTTCGTGCCGCTGTTCTTCGTCCTGATCCGCCGCCGGTTTCCCGGGAAAATCGTGCATCCGGTGATTGCTGATATCGTTGAGACTGTGCCCGCAGAACATAAATAACGGTGCTGGATAACGGACAACAAAAAAGGCGTTAATAGAGATTAACGCCTTTTTTATTAATGATTTACTGGCTGTGAGAATCGTCGATAAATCGGACGTAATGATCTTCCTGAACAAACGTTTTTTATAATGACGTGCTGCACTGAGAATAAATCTTTTCTTTGCTTTAACGGTAACGATGTGGGGCAATTACGCTTTCAACATACGGTCGATAAAGTCTTTCCAGTGACCTAACTCTTGTTCTAACATTTTACTCCCCTTGATTGGACGAACGCATTATACGTCTATTTTTTAACCATGCAAAAACTCCATCATTATTTTTTAAGCGCGATCACAATCCCGCCCCGTCTGGATCCTGCCGACGTTTTGCCTCATTATGTGTTCTATCCTTACGCCCGTTTTTATGCGGGTGAAAAGTTCTTATTTTACTGACAGGTTACGTTTTTCTATGGCAACGACTTCTGCTCCAACCTCTTTTATTCTCTACGGCATAAAAAATTGCGATACCGTCAAAAAAGCCCGACGCTGGCTGGAAGAAAACGGGGTTGACTATCAGTTTCATGATTACCGTGTCGAAGGACTGGATGGTGCGTTGTTGCAAAACCTGCTGGATAAACAGGGCTGGGAAGCCATGCTTAATACCCGCGGGACAACCTGGCGTAAGCTCGATGAAACGACACGCGCCGCCTGCAATAACGAAGCCAGCGCCAAAGCCGTGATGCTGGAACAACCTGCGGTAATCAAACGCCCATTTTTACTGGCCGCAGAGGGTCAGTCCCTGCTGGGATTCAAACCAGAAATCTATCAGCAATTCCTCGCACAGGTGAAGTAACATGAGTTGTCCGGTTCTCGATTTAGCCCAACAGTTAATCCGCCGCCCTTCCCTCAGCCCGGATGATGCCGGTTGTCAGGAGATTATGATTGCCCGCCTCAGGGCCATTGGTTTTCACATTGAACCGATGCATTTCGGCGATACCCTGAACTTCTGGGCAACGCGGGGAGAAGGTAAAACGCTGGCATTTGCCGGACATACCGATGTCGTCCCGACCGGCGATCACAAACTCTGGGTCACCGGCCCGTTTGAGCCCACGCTGCGCGACGGCATGTTGTATGGTCGCGGTGCGGCAGATATGAAAGGTTCCCTGGCGGCGATGGTGGTGGCAGCGGAGCGTTTTGTCGCCGCCAATCCCCGCCATCAGGGGCGTCTGGCTTTTCTCATTACTTCTGATGAAGAGGCCAGCGCCGTTAACGGCACCGTGAAAGTAGTGAATGCGTTAATGGCGCGCAATGAACGCCTTGATTACTGTCTGGTTGGTGAGCCTTCCAGTACCACGCGCGTCGGCGATATCGTGAAAAATGGCCGCCGTGGCTCCATGACTGCCAATCTGCATGTCCATGGCGTTCAGGGACACGTCGCGTATCCGCATCTGGCGGATAATCCGGTGCACCGCGCCATGCCGGCACTGAACGAACTGGTCGCCACCGTGTGGGATAACGGCAACGAATTCTTCCCGCCGACCAGCATGCAAATCGCCAATATTAACGCGGGCACCGGCAGCAACAACGTCATTCCGGGCGAACTGTATGTGCAGTTCAACTTCCGGTTCAGCACCGAGCTGACCGATGACATTATCAAACAGCGCGTGGCAGAACTGCTGGACCGGCATAACCTGCAATACACCCTGAACTGGGTGGTTTCCGGCCAGCCCTTCCTGACATCACGCGGTGCGCTGGTGGATGCGGTGGTCAATGCGGTGCGTCATTACAGCGAAATCACGCCGGAACTGCAAACTACCGGCGGTACTTCAGACGGGCGTTTTATCGCACTGATGGGGGCGCAGGTGGTCGAACTCGGGCCGGTCAACGCCACTATCCACAAGATCAATGAATGCGTCCATGCCGCCGATCTGCAGGTGCTCAGCCGCATGTATCAACGCATCATGGAACAGTTAGTCGCATGATCGATCACGAGATGCTGACCGGGCGCTCCGTTGTACATCTGGTGACGCTGGGTGAAGGGCCACACCGGTTGCAGAAAGAGGCGGCACACGCATTTGAAAAAATGCGTCAGGCAGCCCGTGAGGCTGGTTTTGACTTACAACCGGCCAGTACCTTTCGTGATTTCGATCGGCAACTGACCATCTGGAATGGCAAATTTCACGGCGAACGACCAGTATTAGATAAGAACAGCCAGCCGGTAGATATCCGTGCACTGACGACCGCAGAACGTTGTGAGCTGATTTTACGCTGGTCTGCACTGCCGGGCGCCAGCCGTCACCACTGGGGCAGTGATCTGGATGTGTATGATCCTTCATTGCTTCCGGCAGGTAAAACGCTGCAACTGGAGCCGTGGGAATATGAGCAAGACGGGTATTTTTATCCGCTGAACCAATGGATGTCAGCGCATATGGCAGAGTTTGGTTTTTACCGCCCGTATGCCGAAGACCGCGGCGGCGTGGCTGTCGAACCCTGGCATCTGAGCTACCAGCCGCTGGCGGCGGAATGTGAAAAACAGCTCACGCCGCAGGTCTTACTCAGCGCCTGGACCGGAAAAGACGTGGCTGCCGCAGACTGGTTAGCCGGGCAAATAGACACCCTTTTCCCGCAATTTATCGCCCCCTCACCCCTTTAAGGAGTACACCATGGAGTGGATTAAAGATTACTGGTGGATCGTTCTGATCATTCTGGTCGGCATGTTCATCAGCGGTATCAAAGAGCTGAACCGCGTTGATGTGAAAAAGTTCCTGAAAGACAAACCTGAAATCCCGCCGCATCGCGACAATAATGCCGAGTGGGATAAAGATGACGACTGGCCAAAGAAAAAGTAACGCCCCGTCAGCCTCTCATCGTTAATCAATATTAGTCGGCGGATAATCTAGCGATTCTCCGCCGATTGACTTTCTCTCCTGCCATTATCATGCGACATGAAACTGATGCATGGAGAGAGCAAGTCCTTTGCAAACATTACCTATTTCCCGGGCGGACCAGGCAGTGCCTGAACGCTTCGACGCCTCGCAATTTCTGGGTCTGGCTCCGTTTTTACGCATGAGCATCGCAGGCGAAGAATGGTCTGACATTGCGCAGGTGCTGATCACCCGTGCGCAGCAATCCCCTGATGACGCCGTATTGTGGATGAATCTTTCTACCGTCATGCTGTGTCTGCAACGCACTGAACTGGGTCTGACTATTCAGAATCAGGCACTGGCGATGCAGCAGGTCTATACCCTTCGTGCCGCGCGACAACCGGCAACATTACGCTTACTGATACTGATGGTGCCCGGTACGCTTTCTGCGAACGTACCGCTGGATTGCCTGCTGGAAAACAGCGATATCGAGCTGATTTATTACTACATTACGCAAGAAGCCCCGTTTGAAGCCCCGATCCCTGAGCACGATTTAATGATGGTCGGCATCAGCGCCACCACTGAAAATTTGTTCCTGTTGCAGCAACTTGAGAATGTCACGCAACATTGGCCGGTGCCTGTTATCAATGCGTCACAACATATCCCGAATTCTGAGCGCCACACTGCCAGCCGGTTGTTGCAAAACAAACCCGGTTTAGCCATTGCACAGGCGCATGCGGTGACATTTGCCACTTTATCGGCCGTCGCCGCCGGAGAAACCACGCTGCACGATGCGTTGCCTGAAAGCCACTATCCGGTGATCCTGCGTCCTGCCGGTTCGCACGGCGGCCACGGTCTGGAAAAAATTACCTGTCAGAAAACACTCGCGGACTATCTGACCCGCGTGCAGGTTGAAGATTATTTCCTGTCGCAGTTTATTGATTACAGCAATAAAGACGGCCAGTTCCGTAAGTACCGAATTTCGTTGATCGATGGCGTGCCTTATGCCTGTCATATGGCGATTTCATCCCACTGGATGGTGCATTACGTGAACGCTTTCATGTACGAAGACATTCAAAAACGCGAAGAAGAAGCGGCATTTCTGAACAACTTCCGGGCATTTGCGACGCGCCATCAACAGGCGCTGCAAGCGATTTATGACGCCACGCAACTTGATTATCTGGGCATTGATTGCAGTGAAACGCCGGACGGCAGGTTGCTGGTGTTTGAAATCGATCCGGCCATGGTGGTACATGCAATGGATCTGGAAGTGATGTTCCCGCACAAACAAATCCACATGAATAAAGTTAAAACAGCATGCCGCGAGTTGCTGCTATCCCGTGCCCTGGCGCACACCAACATCTCTGCTGATGCGTTTAAAGGACAAGAATAAATATGATTTCACGTAACGCTCTGAATTTCTCCGGTGGACCTGGTGCATTGCCGGAAACCGTGCTCACTCAGGTTGAAGCTGCAATAAAAGAAGTGCCGGAGGTGGGGCTGTCGATACTGGGTATCAGCCACCGTTCAGACTGGTTTGCCGCCATTGTGCAGGAAACAGAAAACAACATCCGGGCCCTGCTCGGGTTATCGAAAGATTTCCATATCCTGTTCCTGCAGGGCGGTGCAACGCAGCAGTTTTCGATGGTGCCGATGACCCTGTTACGCGGCCAGAAGCACGCCGCCGAATATCTGGATACCGGTTACTGGAGCAGTAAAGTCGTCACCGAAGCGCGTCGCGAAGGGCCGGTAAAAGTCCTGTGGAGCGGTGAGTCCTGCGGATTTAACCGTCTGCCTACGGACGAAGAGCTGGCATTCTCGCCTGATGCGCCGTATCTGCATTATGTTTCTAACGAAACGGTGGAAGGATTACAGTTCCAGCGCGTTCTCGGCCGCGACGATGTGCCCCGTGTCTGCGATATGTCTTCTGATTTTCTGTCCAAACCGTGCGATGCGAACAAATTCTCCGTGATCTACGCCCACGCACAGAAAAACATCGGCCCGGCAGGCGTCACCATCGTACTGGTGCACGATACCGTCGTGAAAGCATCTTCAGATGAATTGCCGTCATTCCTGAACTACCGTCGTCAGGTTGAATCCCATTCCAACCTCAATACGCCGCCGGTGTTTGCGATTTACGTTGTACTGCTGGTCACCCGCTGGTTGCTCAACGATGTTGGCGGTCTGGAAAATATGGAACAGACCAACCGCCATAAAGCGGAACTGTTGTACGCGATGCTCGACAACAGCAACGGCTTCTACAATGGCTGGAGCAGCAAAGCAGACCGTTCATCTATGAACGTGGCCTTTAAATTGCCTGATGCGGACCTGGAGAAAAAATTCCTGGCAGAGAGCCATGAAGCTGGCTTTTCCGGCCTGGCGGGTCACCGCGCGATTGGCGGTATCCGTGCCTCTATCTACAACGCCCTGTCGCTGCCGGCAGCCGAAAAGCTGACGAACTTCATGGATGATTTCATGCGTAAGAACCGCAAATAATCACCCTCAGTCAGCCATAAAAAAACGCCCCCGGTTGTGATACAGCCGGGGGCATTTTTTATTAAAGTCGCGAAAAATTAATGCTGATGTGATTTCGGCTCGTAGTTTTTCAAATGCGCTATCGCCGTATTAATCATATGCGAATCCAGCCCGTGGCCCATGCCCGGCTGAAGATTGAGCGTACATTCACAACCTAATGATTTCAGACGTTCTGCCGCACTTTTCGACTGGAACGGATTAATCACCGGATCCTGCTCCCCATGAATGAAATGCACGACCGTACCGGCGGCAATCGGTTTTTCCGGAAGCGTTGAAAAACGTCCGCTGAACGCGATAATACGCGACGCCAGATGCTCTTCTACTTTCGTTGATTCCAGCGCCATGATGGTGCCCTGCGAGAAACCGACTAATGTGGTGTGTTCCGGCGGGACACCGGTTTTTTGCTGCCAGTCACGCACAATCTGCACAAAAACTGGCATTGCGGCATCGACACGCGGCTGACGGTTTTGCTCAGTCACACCCTGAACTGAGAACCACTGGAAGCCCCGGCCAAAATCACAGATATCCGGACTGCCGACGCTGATCACCTGCGCCTGCGGAAATGAAACAGCGAAAAATTTACCGATTTCCCCCATTGAAATCGGATTATCGCCTACGCCATGAAACAATAAAATCAGCTGATTAGCCCTTTCCTCCGGCTGCCGGACGATGATCTGTTCTGAGCTCATTGCTCTCTCCCGTTGTCGAATAATGGGTTCACTATACGCCGCCTGCCGGTCAGTGAAATCGGGTTTTATTGAACGAGTCTTTCCATTTATTGCAATGAAAGCGGGGGCTTATCCGCCCATACCCGCCTCTTTCAGTATCTGCTGCGTTTCCTCACGCCAGCGCGAAACCAGCGCTTTGCGCCCGGAAAGCCGCAAGTGTTGTACGATGTCCGCCACGCTTTTCCCTTGCTGCAAATACGCACGCAACGCCGTCAGCGGCAAATCACTGTGCAGCAAAACACGGCTGAGCGCAGGTAAACTGCTTTCCAGCGGACGATGGGCGAAGGCAAATCCGCTCAGCTCGCGCCAGTCGGCGTCATCGGGTTGTGTATCTGCAGCGATATTGAGCGGCAGAGTTAAATCCATCTGAGGTGCCAGCCAGCGCCAGTCCCGCTGAATCTGATGCACGGCGTTGTCCGCCAGTGCCTGCCCCGCCGCGCTCAGCGGTAATATCGCCATCGCAGCATAACACCCGCTGCTGGCTTCTTTGTGCATACTCACGCGTACCAGCCGGAATCCGGTCTGCTGCCACAGAGCAGCCAGCTCCGTGGTATAACCAAAACTGACCGACAGAAAATCCAGCCCCGCCTGCTGAGCCTGCCGTTTCTGCGCCAACAATAAATGACGGGCAATCCCCTGACGACGGAATAACGGGTGCACGGCAATCCGGCTGATGCGCCGTGAACGCATGACGGCAGCCTCCGGGAACCCTGCGTGCGCGGCAAGCGACTGCGCCACCAGATTCCCGCGCGGACGCCGTCTTCCGGCCCAGACTTCCTGCGCCAGCGCTGCGCTAAGGCCGCCCTCATCCACCAGCCATAACGCGCCGGTCAGCGTATTGTTGTGCCGTGAGGCGCTGAACGTCATGCCCGGCGCATCCAGCAGACGCCGCAGATCCAGCGGCGACGTGCGGTAATGTGCGCTGGTCAGCAGGCCGTAGAAGTCCTCTAACAGCACCGGTTCATTCAGCCAGTCGTCAGCATGAATCGGAAAAATTTCTGATGTACCGCGCGCCTCACCGGCCACCGGCAAATGCTCGTCAAACAGTAATAAATCGCTGATAAACGGCTCAAGCGTGTCGGATGATGACCAGCGGATGGGTGCGTTCAGACGCAGGTCATGCCACTGCGGCAAAGACGCACAGAATTTGAGTAAGAATCCGCGTCCGGTGCCTTCATATCCCTGAACCGTGGTGGTGAGCAACACGCGCGGAAAAGCCGCGATAACTTCCGACAGCATCGGGGCCGGAATGGCGGCAGCTTCATCGATGATCAGCCAGTCAACGCCGGTTACCGCGCCTTCGCGATATAAGGCAAGCAATGCATCAGGTGCGATAAAGCGGGCAGAGTCTGTTTGCTGATTAAGGATCTGGCTGGCAGAGGCTTTAGCCGGTGCGGTTACCCGGCAGGTACCCGGCCAGTGTTTGACCAGCATTCCCGCCAGTGTCGATTTCCCCCGCCCGCGCGGCGCGGTCAGCACCCACACGCCGGACTGAGCCTGCATCAGTTGTTTTAAAATCTGGGACTGCTCAGAGGTCGGCTGGCCGTCGGGTGGCAGCCAGTCGGGTGCGGCAGGCAGAGGAGCAATAGTTAAAGGCTGACCCTGCCGGCAAATCGTAATGCCAGAGTCTTGCTCAAGGAAAGACCGGAAACGACGTATAAAACGCGGAGTGGGGATTGGCCGGGGTTGCTCGCTCCAGCGCAGGCTGTCCGCGTCCGGCGTGTCAGCCCAGGAATGCCATTCCGGTATCAGCAGAATCAGCCAGCTTCCGGCTTTTAATGTGCCTGAAAACGCCGCCAGTGCCTCGACATTCAGACCATAACGCGCATCAAACACACCGTGAAAAATATCCTGCCCGAGCAACGTATGTGCCGCTGAAGGCGGACAGGAAGTGACGCCGTCAGGCGGTGAATCGCTCAGCCAGAGCCAGTCACCCACACTTTGTGCAGAAAACAGAATCGCCTGTTGCTCACACCACTGTGTTGCGCCACTGAACACCAGCAAACGCCGGACGCCCAGCCGCTGCATCTGTTGCTGTAGCAAAGTGGCAGACATCTCAGGTTTTCCCGATAATCATCGATAACAGACCGGCTGCAATCAGCGGCCCGACCGGCACGCCTTTAAATAACGCCACCCCCAGCACGGTGCCTACTAACAGGCCAGCCACCAGATGCGGCTGCGTGCCCATCAGCGTCAGGCCACGCCCGCCCAGCCACGACACCAGCACACCAACCAGAATGGCAACGATGGATTTCCAGTGGAGGAAAGAATGTACAACGGTACTGGCGCTGATTTTTCCGCTGGCAATCGGTGCCATTACCCCAATAGTGAGAATAATAATACCGAGGGTCAGACCGTATTTTTCTATCCACGGAAAAAAGCTGTTCAGCGGCGTGATGCGCACCGTGAGGAGGAAAAACATGGCGATGGTGACGGCGCTGTTATGGCTGATAATGCCCAGACCGGCGAAGACAAGTAAGATCAATAGCGTTGGATCGAGAAAAGCCATGGCGTTCCCAGCGGGTCAACATGAAAATGAAAGAGAGATCCGCAGACCTCTCCGGATCAGTCACTGATTATTAAACAGTTTTTAGCAGCAAACCAGCGCTTCCTGCCACATAATCAGCGGCTGGCAAAGGTATTACACTGGTCAGGATTACCGGTATCAAACCCGCGTTTGAACCAGGTATAACGCTGCCGGGAAGTCCCGTGGGTAAAGCTGTCCGGCACCACGCGCCCCTGACTTTGCTGTTGCAGCCGGTCATCGCCGATGGCCTGTGCGGCATCCAGCGCTTCTTGCAGGTCACCCTCTTCGAGAACGTTTTGCTGCTGCATCGCATGTCCCCAGACACCGGCATAACAGTCAGCCTGTAATTCCATTTTTACCGATAGCTGGTTTACCACAGCCTGCGATGCGCCCTGTTGCAACTGGCGAACCTTGCGTTCAGTGCCCAGCAGATTCTGCACGTGATGGCCGACTTCATGCGCCACAACGTAGCCCTGTGCAAAATCACCCCCCGCCCCGAGTTTGTCCTGTAATTCCTGATAAAAAGACAGGTCGATATAGACCGTGCTGTCCGCCGGGCAATAGAACGGGCCCATTACCGACTGGCCGGTACCACACCCGGTGCGGGTCGCGCCGCGATACATCACCAGTTTGGGCTCACGATAAGTCATGCCCTGCTTCTGGAAAATGTCTTTCCAGGTGTCTTCTGTCGAGGCAAGGATCACCGAGGTGAATTTTGCCTGCTCGTCATCTTTCGGGCTGATGGATTGTGATTGTGTTTGTTGCTGCATGCCGCCGGACTGACCACCATCAATCAGCGGCGTCAGGTCGATACCGTAATACCCGGCGACCAGCACCACGATGATGATCACGATACCGCTTTTGCCACGGATCGGCAGGCGCATTCCTCCGCCACCTAAACCGCCGCTGTTAGCTCCCTGTCCGCGTCTGTCTTCTACATTGTCGCTTTCGCGACGCCCTTGCCAACGCATAATCACCTCCAGACTGTTTTTGTAAGACTAGCCAGCACACGCGGTTAATACCATCCGCGAAGGGACGTAATTTTAGGGAAGTCAGAATTAAATGAAAGAAAGCAGGGCAGGAAGACAAAAATAAAACGCAAATAAAAGAACGGGAAGCGGTATCCGCCCCCCGTTTAGCGCCAGCGCAGACTGCGTAAACGATTGCGCAGCCTGGCTAAAAAAATAATGCGCAGCTTAGTCCAGTTTCACACCGATACGGTGAGCGACTTCTTCGTAAGCTTCAATCAGGCCACCCAGACTCTGGCGGTAACGGTCTTTGTCCATTTTGTTCAGGGTTTCTTTATCCCACAGGCGGCTGCCGTCAGGAGAAAACTCATCACCGAGCACCACTTCACCGTTGAACAGACCGAATTCCAGTTTGAAGTCGACCAGGATCAGACCGGCGTCATCAAACAGTTTGCTCAGCACGTCGTTGGCTTTGTAGCTCAGCTCTTTCATGCGTGCGAGATTTTCTTCATTCACCCAGCCAAACGTCTTGCAATACGATTCGTTGACCATCGGGTCATGCATGGCGTCATTTTTGAGGAACAAATCGAACAACGGCGGATTCAGTTCCAGACCTTCTTCAATGCCCAGACGTTTTACCAGCGAACCCGCAGCACGGTTACGGATAACGCATTCAACCGGGACCATATCCAGTTTTTTCACCAGCACTTCGGTGTCAGACAACAGGCGTTCCATTTGGGTTGGAATACCGGCTTCTTCCAGCTTAGCCATGATGAAATGGTTAAATTTATTGTTAACCATACCTTTACGGTCGAACTGCTCAATACGCTGACCATCCAGTGCTGACGTATCGTTACGGAACTCCAGTACCAGAAGGTCCGGGTTTTCGGTGGTGTAGACGGTTTTCGCCTTGCCGCGATACAACTCAGCTAACTTTTGCATCTTTACTTACTCCAGTGGAAAAAACAGATGTAAAAAGGGGCCGGAGCCCCTTGGTATTATTTTGCGCTGCTCTGGCTAAACGCGGCCTGCATGACCGCCACCATCGCATCGTTCTGCGACTGGCTGAGAGCATGACCTTTCGGATCAAGGAACTGCAAGCTGCTGCGGTTGTCGAGATCGCCAACCTGAAGTTTGTAATCACCGGAAGTCAGGCCCGGATCTTTCGCACCCAGTGTCTGCCATGCATCGTCATTCAGCGGTTTGTAGGTCACAGACAATGTGCCTTGCGGACGGCTGCTGTCGGTCACTTTCATGCCAGCTTTTGCCAGGGCATTTGGCAGGCGATCCCACACAACACCGTAATTCTCACGGACAATCAGCACCGGCAGGCCGGTATCATCTGCGCCGCTCTGAACGTCAATCTCACCAACACGACGGTTGTCGAGACGCGCCTGCGTATCCTGCTGCACTTTATCCAGACTCGCCGTGATGGAGTTCATCATCTGGCTGTTATAACGCTGGATTTCAGCGGAAGACGTCACAGCTTTATCCTGTTGTTTCAGCTCAAGCGTTTTCACCGTCAGCGCTAACTGGTAGCTCTGCTGTTTCACGCTAACCTGATAACGTCCCTGATACTGGAAGTCTTCATCCGCACGATTCCAGTCAATGAAATCAGTGGTGAGCGTCTGGTTAGCGTCATCACGGTTGGCAATTTTGAAGTTATTTTGCTCAACGGCTTTCACGACGTTATTCCACAAGTCACGGTTCTGTGCGGTGTTTTCCAACAATACGGTACTGCTGTCACCAGAGAACTGCGTCTGAGAACCATTCAGCAGCGCCAGTGGCTGGGAAGGAGGACGGATGTCGAGCTGCTTACCTACCGCGCCTTGCATTGCACCGGGCTGAATTTCGTACGTTCCGTTCTGCACTGGCAAAATCATGCCGGTCGGCGCTTTGAGCTCATGCAGCCCTGCCGCATCCAGGTAGGCTTCATCACCACTGACCTGGCGTTTGTAACGTTGATCACTTGAACAGGCGGCCAGCAACATGATCAGGGAAACCCCGACCACTTTCGCTACCGCCGTTTTCTGCAAACGGGTCATCTGGAAACTGTTCTTGTCAAATAAAGAGGCCATCAAATCTTCCTAAGAGTTACAGCAAACCGGCGCTTTTTAATGCTTCTTCCACGACCGGACGGGCAGCATCTGTTAACGGCGTCATAGGCAGACGCATCGTATCGGTTGCCATCAAACCCAGTGCCTTACAGGCCCATTTCACCGGGATTGGGTTTGCTTCTACAAACAAATTCTGATGCAAAGGCATCAGGCGCTGATTCAGGCGACGCGCTTCGGCAAAGTTGCCTAAGGCAGCCAGCTCACAAAGTTGTGCCATCTCACGGGCAGCTACGTTAGCCGTGACGGAAATAACACCCTTACCACCGAGTTGCATAAAGTCCAGACCGCTGGCGTCATCGCCGCTCAGCAGAATGAAATCTTCATCATCAACCAGCACTTGGATCTGACTAACGCGACTTAAGTTCCCTGTTGCTTCTTTAACAGCAACAATATTCTTCAATTTTGCTAAACGCGCGATGGTCTGCGGCAACATATCGCAGCCGGTACGTGACGGCACGTTGTAGAGAATTTGCGGCAGAGAGGTATTTTCAGCGATGGCCTTGAAGTGCTGATACAGACCTTCCTGCGTCGGACGGTTGTAATAAGGGGTGACAGTCAGACAACCAACAACGCCACTTTTTTCAAAACGTTGCGTAAGAGAAATCGCTTCAGCGGTCGCGTTTGCGCCGGTGCCTGCGATAACAGGAATGCGTCCATCAGCCAGTTCCAGCGTCTGTAAGACCACGTCACCGTGCTCTTCATGGCTCAACGTGGCCGACTCGCCGGTCGTGCCAACGGAAACGATCGCCGCAGTACCACTGGACACATGATAATCAATCAGTTTTTTCAGACTCGCGCGATCGACAGCACCTTTGGTGTCCATCGGCGTAACCAGTGCAACAATACTTCCCGTAAACATTGACCTTCCCCTCCACAAACAGGTCACTCATGGTACTTTTGACACCACTGCAAAAGCAAGCAATCAACGAGCGGTAACCGCTTGTCCGGCGGTTTTTTTTATGTTTACCTTGGGAATACTCCCAAGCACGACAGGAAGACCTATTTTGCCGCAGCCACAACAACATTATCTCGTGATCACCGCGTTAGGTGCTGATCGCCCAGGCATCGTCAACACCATAACCCGCCAGGTCAGCAGCTGCGGCTGTAATATTGAAGACAGCCGTCTTGCGATGCTCGGTGATGAGTTTACGTTTATCATGTTGCTTTCCGGTAGCTGGAATGCGATTACGCTGATTGAATCCACCCTGCCGCAAAAAGGCGCAGAGCTGGAATTATTAATCGTGATGAAGCGAACCAGCGCACATGAACGTCCGCCCATGCCTGCTACGGTTTGGGTGAAAGTGGAAGTGAAAGACTCAGCGCATCTGATCGAGCGTTTTACCGATTTGTTCGATACGCATCAGATGAATATCGCCGAACTTGCCTCCAAAACCCGCCCGGCAGATGCCAACACACCGGCGCAGTTATCGATTCAAATTACGGCGCACAGCGCAGCCAACACTGATGCGGCAATTATTGAGCAGGCGTTTCATCAGCTATGTACAGAACTGAAAGCGCAAGGCAGTATTAATGTCGTTAGTTATTCTGAGAATGAAGATAAACTGCAGTAATCGCTAAGAGATATGGAGAAAGACAATGAGCCCACTGAAAGCCGGTGACCCTGCGCCGCAATTTAGTTTGCCCGACCAAGACGGTGAACAAATTAATCTGGCCGACTTCCAGGGACAGAAAGTCCTGGTCTATTTCTATCCTAAAGCCATGACCCCGGGTTGTACCGTACAAGCCTGCGGACTGCGCGATAACATGGATCAGTTAAAAAGTGCCGGCGTTGAAGTGCTGGGGATCAGCACCGATAAGCCGGAAAAGCTGTCGCGTTTTGCTGAGAAAGAACTGCTGAACTTCACTTTGCTGTCCGATGAAGATCATCAGGTCTGTGAACAGTTTGGCGTCTGGGGTGAAAAATCCTTTATGGGTAAAACCTACGATGGCATTCATCGCATCAGCTTCCTGCTCGATGGCAATGGCAAAGTCGAGAAAGTGTTCGACGATTTCAAAACCACTAATCACCATGACATCGTGATGGCCTACCTGAACGGTAAATAACCGAAACGGTCAGAGTGTGGATACAAAAAAAGCGCAGACGCGCTTTTTTTTTATTGAATACGCTCAGCAGAATAAATCACCGGGTTTCGTTCAGTGATTCATCCGGCCAGACGTGAACCACAGCTTTGACCAGCGTCGCCAGTGGTATTGCAAAGAATACGCCCCAGAATCCCCACAAACCGCCAAACACCACGACAGAAAGAATAATCACCAGCGGATGCAGATTCACCGCTTCCGAGAACAGCAACGGCACGATCACATTCCCGTCCAGCCCCTGCACTACCAGATAGGCAACGAAAAGCGTCCAGAAATCCGCGCCCAGTCCCCACTGGAACATCGCGACAATGACCACCGGAATGGTCACCAGCATCGCGCCGATATACGGAATCAGAACCGATACACCGACCAGCACCGCCAGCAGCAGCGAATAATGCAGATCCATCACCCAAAACACCAGATAAGTGGCCACACCGACGATAATCATCTCGAGCACTTTGCCGCGGATATAGTTGGTGACCTGCTGATTCATCTCCACCCAGACCTGTCCGGCCAGTCCACGATCGCGTGGCAGTATGCGACGCACGGCATTCAGCATCTGCTCTTTATCTTTAAGCAGGAAGAAGACCATCATCGGTACCAGAATCAGGTAAATCGCCAGCGTCAGTAAACCGACCAGCGAGGCCAGTGAATATTTCACCACTGATTCACCCAGACCGGATAATTTGCTGCGCATATTTTCTGCCATCATGTCGATGATGCCCGCATCCACCAGCGCAGGATAACGTTTCGGCAATGTCGCGGCGAAATCATAGAAGCGGTTCAGCATGCTCGGTAAATCAGTCATCAGGTTCACGCCCTGCTGCCAGGTCACCGGCGCAATGACAAACATACCGAGCAGTAAAATACCGGCGAAAATAATCAGCACCACGCTCACCGACAGCGTGCGGGAAAGCCCGACATGTTGCAGACGCACTGTCGGCCACTCCAGCAAATAGGCGAGCACCATCGCCACCAGAAGCGGCGCCAGGATGCCATTGAGGAAATAGAGAATGCAGAAACCTGCGACCAGAATAGCCAGCAGTGCGATAGCCTGCGGATCCGTAAAGCGACGGCGATACCACTGTAATAACATATCCAACATCAAGAAAACGCTCCTGTAATTTCGGGTCCGGCATATGCGCGCTGTTCGTTCCCTGCGCGCTCAGACACAAGTAACTATTTAAAAAGTTCGTTGTCACACAACTGTAGCTTCGGAGTGTTTTAAACTCTCACGCGGATAGCTACTATAGAGACCGGCGCAGAGAAAAGCGCAAGAAAATAACAGTCTGGCTGACTGTTCGCGAAAGAAAGGCTCGTAAAGCTCATCGGTATCGCGGTTAACTTATTGGGAAGCAAATGTTTATGGTTATGCGGTTGAAAAAAAGAGTGATTGCCCTGTGTCTGGGTAGCCTGCTCGCGGGTTCCATACTGCCCGCCGGTGCAGATGACAGTTCATTCTGGTCAACTCCCGCGGGTCCCGCAAAAAGCATTAACTCGCCCTTAGCCCCGCCGGTGAGCGACCAGTTACCGGACATCGGCACTACCGCAGGCGGCACGCTCAGTATTAATCAGGAATTACAGATGGGCGATTTTTATGTCTGTCAGATGCGCGCCAGCACGCCGCTGATTAACGATCCGCTGCTCAATCAGTACATCAACGAACTGGGGCAACGGCTGGTGGCGCATGCCTATTCCGTACGCACCCCGTTCCATTTTTTCATCGTTAATAACGATGAGCTGAACGCCTTTGCCTTTTTTGGCGGCAATGTTGTGCTTCACTCTTCGCTGTTCCGCTACACCGATAACGAGAGCCAGCTGGCCTCCGTCATGGCGCACGAAATTTCCCACGTAACCCAGCGCCATCTGGCGCGTGCGATGGAAGACCAGCAACGTAACGCCCCGCTCACCTGGGTGGGCGCGCTGGGGTCGATTCTTCTGGCGATGGCCAGCCCGCAAATGGGCATGGCGGCACTGACCGGTACCCTGGCCGGCACGCAACAGGGCATGATCAGTTTCACGCAGGGCAATGAGCAGGAAGCTGACCGTATCGGCATTCAGGTCTTACAGCGTTCCGGTTTTGATCCGCAGGCTATGCCAGCCTTCCTGCAAAAACTGGCGGATCAGGCAAGTTACTCGACCCGTCCGCCGGAAATGCTGCTGACTCACCCCCTCCCCGACAGCCGCCTGGCCGATATCCGTAACCGCGCCAACCAGATGCCGCACCCGATTGTGCAATCCTCACAAGATTATCTGATGGCAAAAGTGCGCATTCTGGGCATGTACGGTTCCGAGAGTTTCCCGTTGTCAGATGACTATCTGCAAAAACTGAGTAACGGCAATATCCGTGAACAACTGGCGGCAAAATATGGCCGTGCATTGCAATTTTACAAAGCCAAGAAGAATGATCAGGCACGGACCTTACTGGATCAGTTGCTGATACAGTATCCGGGCAATGAATGGTTGCTGGATTTAGCCACCGATAATGATATCGACAGCAAACGTGCACCGCAGGCGATTGCGCGTCTGGAACAGGCCGGTGCGGCCAGTAGTTCCAACGCCGTGCTGCAACTCAACCTGGCCAACGCCTATCTTGAGGGCGCCAAACCCGCCAATGCCATGAAAATTCTCAACCGCTATACTTTTAATTATCCGGGCGATCCGAATGGCTGGGATTTGTTGTCTCAGGCCGCTGCGGCACAAGGACTGCGTGCGCAGGAACTGGCTGCCCGGGCAGAAAGCATGGCGTTAGTCGGACGTCTGGATCAGGCGATTGAGATGCTGAGCAATGCCAGCGCATTACAAAAATTAGGCAGTCTGGAACAGGCCCGTTACGATGCACGAATCGATCAGCTTCGTCAGTTACAGCAACGGTTCCGTCAGTATCAGAAAGGCTGATCCCAGGGCCAGAATGGAGGAAATCTTATGCAACACGATGTCGCAATCTATCATAATCCGGCATGTTCAAAGAGCCGCGAAACCCTGAAATTGCTGGAAGCAGAAGGCATTGAACCGGAAGTGATTTTATATCTGGAAACGCAGCCGTCTGTGGATAAACTTAAGGAACTGCTCGGGCTGCTGGGCTTTAGCTCAGCACGCGAACTGATGCGTAAGGGCGAGCAAATTTACAAGGACATGAATCTGAAGGATGCTCATCTGAGCGAGGACGCGCTTTTACAGGCAATGGCTGATCACCCGCGGCTGATTGAACGTCCGATTGTGGTAGCCAACGGCAAGGCGCGTTTAGGACGTCCGCCGGAGCAGGTGAAAGAGATTTTATAACCCCCCGCTTTCCGTTCGGGTTCAGCTAACGAACCCGGACATTCCTTCCCGTTACAGCCCGAGAATTTCTTTCACAAACGGGATTGTCAATTTCCGCTGCGCCGTAATAGAAGCGCGATCGAGCTGATCAAGGGTCATAAACAGCGTACGCATTTCCCGGTCGAGACGCTTAAGCAGAAAACGGCCCACGTCTTCCGGCAGTTCAAAGCCGCGCAGTTTAGCGCGCAACTGCAATGCCTGAAGCTTTTCTTCATCGGAAAGCGGCTGAAGTTTGTAGATTTGTCCCCAGTCCAGACGGGAGGCCAGATCCGGCAGGCTGAGATTCAGCTGACGCGGAGGACGATCGCCGGTAATAAACAGGCGCGTACGACCGGTTTCAAGAATGCGGTTATAGAGATGAAAAACAGCCGCCTCCCATTCATCATCACCGGCAATGCCTTCAATATTGTCGATACAAACCAGCGCCAGATGTTCCATACCGTCCAGGACTTCAGGCACAAAATAAGCGCGTTTATCCAGCGGCACATAACCGACCGCTTCACCGCGTTGTGATAATTCAGCACAAGCCGCATGCAGCAAATGGCTGCGGCCACCGCCTTCGCGTGACCAGAAATAAATATAGGTGCCGTGTTCCTGATGCAATGCGCTCTGAATGGCAGAAAGCAGAGAAGGGTTTTCCCCCGGATAAAAACTGGCAAAGGTTTCATCATCGGGAAGATAAAGTGGCAGGGAAAGCTGTGCCGGCGTATTCAGAAGCACCTCAACCAAAGCGGCATGATGACCGCAGATGTTGTCACGTCAAAAAAAAGAACTGCCGAATTCTAGCAAGGATCCGCGGTGAAATGAACTGTGCCCGGTGCAACCGCTTGCGATCCGAGCACCCGACCGGCGGGTTATGTGCCCGCCGGCCAGGGATTGACTTAAAAACGCCCGGATCAGACCGGCGGATTTTCCCGCTCATCATCAACATCAATGATCTGTTCTTCACCACGGAAAATCTCGATCACTTTGAACAACAGACTCAGGAAAATGCCCACGATCGTTGCCAGCGCCATACCTTTCAGCTCTGCCGCACCAATGTGGATCTTCGCGCCGCTGACACCGATAATCAGGATCACCGCCGTCAGGATCAGATTCTGTGCTTTGTTGTAATCAACCTTCGATTCAATCAGCACGCGGATACCGGATGCGCCAATCACGCCGTACAGCAGCAAAGAAACGCCCCCCATCACGGGCACCGGAACGGCCTGGATTGCCGCCGCCAGTTTGCCGATACAGGAAAGCAGAATGGCGAGGATAGCCGCGCCGCCGATCACCCAGGTACTGTAGACCTTGGTGATGGCCATGACGCCGATATTTTCACCATACGTGGTGTTTGGCGTTGAACCAAAAAAACCGGATAACACGGTCGACAGGCCGTTAGCCAGCATCGAACGGTGCAGGCCAGGATCACGCAGCAAATCTTTCTTCACAATGTTTGCCGTCACAACCAGATGCCCGACGTGTTCGGCAATAACAACCAGCGCCGCAGGCAGGATCGTGAGGATAGCGACCCATTCAAAACGTGGCGTATAGAAGGTTGGCAGCGCGAACCAGTGCGCGTTTTCAATGGCAGAAACATTCACCACGCCCATGAAGAACGACAGCGCATAACCCACCAGCACGCCAATCAGGATCGGGATAATCGCCAGGAAGCCGCGGAACAATACGGAACCGAGAATAGTCACGGCCAGCGTCACCAGCGAAATGGTAATGGTGGTGGAATCCACCGCAGCGCCATCAGCAGGCAGCAACCCCGCCATGTTCGCCGCCACGCCCGCCAGCTCCAGCCCGATAACGGCTACAATTGCGCCCATTGCCGCCGGAGGGAACATCACGTTAATCCAGCCAATCCCGGCTTTCTTAACAATCAGCGCCACCAGACAAAACAACAGACCACAGGCAATAAAGCCGCCCAGCGCCACTTCATACCCCATCGGCAACAGCAACAGCACCGGAGAAATAAATGCAAAACTTGAGCCGAGGTAGGCGGGTATCTTCCCTTTACAGACAAATAAATACAGCAAAGTCCCTATGCCATTGAACAGCAGCACTGTTGCCGGGTTGATCTTGAACAGAATAGGCACCAGAACGGTGGCACCAAACATGGCAAACAGATGCTGGAAACTCAGGGGAATCGTCTGCAGCAATGGCGGACGTTCGCTTACCCCGATGACACGACGGGTCATGAATGTGATCCTCTCAAAGGTGTTTGTGATGTTGTGTTAAACAGAACCTTTTGCTCTGCATAATTCGGGTTGCAGAAAGGCGGCCAACCCGTAAGCCCCGGAGACACAGATAATTATGCGCTCAGGGTGAACAGGCACAGCCACGCATCCGCAGCCTGAAGTATGACGAGCAAAAAAAAGCCGACTTCTCAGTCGGCTAATAACTTATTTCGTACCAAATATCTTGTCGCCCGCATCACCGAGCCCCGGGATGATGTAGCCTTTATCATTGAGCCCCTGATCCACCGAGGCGGTGTACAGCTCAACGTCCGGGTGTGCAGCTTCCAGAGCGGCGATCCCTTCCGGCGCGGCAACCAGCACCAGGACTTTAATACTCTGGCAGCCAGCTTTTTTCAGCAGGTCGATGGTCGCAATCATAGACCCCCCGGTCGCCAGCATCGGATCAACCACCAGAGCCAGACGTTCTTCAATGTTAGAAACCAGCTTCTGGAAATACGGCACAGGTTTCAGGGTTTCTTCATCACGGTATACGCCGACTACGCTGATACGCGCGCTTGGAACGTGCTCCAGTACGCCTTCCATCATGCCCAGACCGGCACGCAGGATAGGCACTACGGTAATTTTCTTGCCTTTGATTTGATCAATTTCGACCGGGCCATTCCAGCCTTCAATCGTCACTTTTTCAGTTTCTAAATCGGCAGTCGCTTCATACGTCAGCAGACTCCCCACCTCAGAAGCCAGTTCGCGAAAACGTTTCGTGCTGATGTCATTTTCACGCATCAGGCCCAGCTTGTGTTTCACCAGCGGGTGTTTCACCTCGACGATCTTCATTATTTATTCTCCTAAGGTGGTTGAGCTGCAAAAAAAAATCGCGAGATTATAACGCCATTTTTTTTGAACGCCATACCAAATAGCCTGATCTGGATCAACTTACCCTGCTTCATTGAAGCCGCAGCTGCGTTAGCTGCTCTCTCTCACCCGAATCACTGACTCAAGTCAGCTCATCGGGATTCGCTCGTTTGCTGTCTTGCTGCAACTCCAATGACTTCGGCTAAGTGTTGTATTTTTAAGTATAGATAGTGACTCTGAATAAGGCGCTCGCAAACGTTTGCTTCCACTGTTAGAATTGCCCCGCTTTATTCTTCAACCACCAACCCAAACCGCCGTGGGGACTTCGCAGTGACCGACAAAACCTCTCTCAGCTATAAAGACGCAGGCGTAGATATCGATGCCGGTAACGCATTGGTAGACCGCATTAAAGGTGTAGTAAAACAGACTCGCCGCCCTGAAGTCATGGGTGGACTGGGCGGTTTTGGTGCCCTCTGCGCGCTGCCGCAAAAATATCGTGAACCCGTGCTGGTATCGGGTACCGACGGCGTTGGCACCAAGCTGCGTCTGGCGATGGATTTGAAACGCCACGATACTATCGGTATCGACCTGGTCGCGATGTGCGTCAACGATTTGATCGTTCAGGGCGCCGAACCCCTGTTCTTCCTCGATTATTACGCTACTGGCAAACTGGACGTCGATACGGCTGCCAGCGTGATCACGGGTATCGCAGAAGGCTGTAAACAGTCTGGCTGTGCGTTAGTTGGCGGTGAAACCGCTGAAATGCCGGGCATGTATCACGGCGAAGATTACGACGTGGCAGGCTTCTGCGTGGGCGTGGTGGAAAAATCAGAAATCATCGACGGCAGCAAAGTGGCTGACGGGGATGTGCTGATTGGTCTGGCCGCCAGTGGCCCGCATTCTAACGGTTATTCTCTGGTGCGCAAAATTCTGGAAGTCAGCAAGACCGACCCGGAAACCACCGATCTGGCAGGCAAACCGCTGGCTGATCATTTGCTCGCACCGACCAAAATTTACGTGAAATCGATCCTGAACCTGATCGAAAACGTGGATGTTCACGGCATCGTCCATCTGACCGGTGGCGGCTTCTGGGAAAATATCCCCCGCGTATTGCCGGACAACACGCAGGTGATTATCGATGAATCAAGCTGGCAGTGGCCGGATGTCTTTACCTGGTTGCAAACCGCCGGTAACGTCAGCCGTCATGAAATGTACCGCACCTTTAACTGTGGTGTCGGCATGCTGGTGGCACTTCCTGCAGAACTGGCCGATCAGGCGATTGCATTACTGAACGATAACGGCGAAAAAGCGTGGAAAATTGGCTACATTAAAGCCTCTGATGCCGCTGAACGCGTGATTATTGAATAAAACCAGTAAAACAACTGACTGATGACGGGTAGGAAAATGAAAAGGATTGTGGTTCTGGTATCGGGCGAGGGAAGCAATTTACAGGCCCTGATCGATGCCTGCCAGCAGGGACGAATCAATGCAACGCTTTGTGCGGTCTTCAGCAATAAAGTAGCGGCATACGGGCTTGAAAGAGCCCGTTCAGCCAATATTCCCGCGCATGCGCTGGATGTTAAAGCCTATGAAGACCGTGCGGCGTTTGACGTTGCGCTGGCCGATGCTATCCAAAGTTACCAGCCTGATCTGGTGGTACTTGCCGGTTATATGCGTATTCTGACCGCTGAATTCGTCCGGCGCTTTGCCGGTCGCATGATCAACATTCACCCTTCCCTGCTGCCAAAATATCCGGGTCTGCATACACACCGTCAGGCCATTGAAAATCAGGATGCCGAACACGGTACGTCCGTGCATTTCGTGACTGAAGAACTCGACGGTGGTCCGGTAATTTTACAGGCTAAGGTACCGGTATTTGCTGAGGATACCGAAGAAGATCTGATCGCCCGCGTGCAAACGCAGGAACACAGCATTTATCCGCTGGTGGTCAGTTGGTTTGTTGAGGGACGTTTGTCGCTGCAAAACGGCCAGGCACTGCTGGATAACCATTCACTTTCTGAACGTGGATACGCGGAAGATTAATCTGTCATTGCATCACGATTTCACTATAAACCGGCCACGTGCCGGTTTTTTATTTTCCGTTATTTGACATTTGTTTACATTTCGCCCGATATAATGCCCGTCCCGGTGCACGTTTAAACGTCGTTTGTGCGCCGACCTTCATCTGAACCACGGTTGTTTCAGATTTTATATTTACGAAGGTTACCCTCATAAAACGGCTTGTATAGTTGAGGAACACCCCATGTTTAGCCATAACAGCGTCAGATTACGTCCACTGGAAAAGGACGACCTGTCGTTTGTTCATCATCTTGATAATAACGCCAGCATCATGCGTTATTGGTTTGAAGAACCTTACGAGGCTTTCGTCGAACTGACCGATTTGTATAACAAGCATATCCATGACCAAAGCGAGCGCCGCTTTATTATCGAATTCGAAAGCGGACCGGTCGGCCTGGTCGAATTGGTGGAAATTAATCATATTCACCGCCGCGCGGAGTTTCAGATCATTATTGACCCGCAGCATCAGGGCAAAGGCTTTGCCGGTGATGCCGTCCGTCTGGCGATGGATTATGCCTTCTCCGTGTTGAACCTCTACAAACTGTATTTAATTGTGGATAAAGAAAACAAAAAGGCGATCCATATTTACAGCAAATTAGGGTTCGAGCTTGAAGGGGAACTGAAACAGGAATTTTTTGTGAACGGCGAATATCGCAGCGCCATCCGCATGTGTATTTTCCAGCCTCAGTTCCTGGCGAAATACAAAACCAAGCCTGCTCAGGTCAAACCTGAATCTCTGGTGGGTGCCAGCGCGATTTAATTTAGCGCGGTAAAAATTATTCAATATTTATACCCAAAATAATTCGGTTCGCAGGAAGGCGGCAAGTGGGTGAATCCCGCATCACTGATTTAAGTCAGTGGCGCGGGTCAGCAAACGGAGCCAACGCACCTGCGATCTGAAGTATGAAGCGTATCGGTCAGGGTAGACGAACTCCTTCACATGTAAGGCTTTGTCCTCCTTTTTCTCGCAATAATTCCCCTGCTATAAACTCTTCTGAAATCATCCTTTGTTATGTTGGACTTTCCTGTCAATCTTTCGCAATATTGATAGTAGACACTAGGCCCCTCTCACAGATGGCTTCCTGATGCGCTGGCCGCTTAAAAAGCGGGCAACACGAAGAATATGTTGAGCTATATTGCGGTGTTTTCAGGCAAATTTGCCTGTATGGGCCAGGTTGCAAGCTAAATGAACGGAGTGAAAATGGGTCAGGAAAAGCTTTATATCGAGAAAGAACTAAGCTGGCTGTCCTTCAATGAGCGCGTGTTGCAAGAAGCGGCTGACAAAAGCAATCCCCTGATCGAACGGATGCGTTTTTTAGGGATCTATTCCAATAACCTGGATGAATTTTATAAAGTTCGTTTCGCCGATTTAAAAAGACGGATCCTCATCAGCGAAGAACAAGGTTTTCTGGGCGCGTCCCGCCATTTACTGAAAAAAATCCAGGCCAAGGTGCTGCGCATTGATCAGGAGTTCGACAGCCTTTACAACGACTTGCTTCTGGAAATGGCGCGTAATCAAATTTTCCTTATTAACGAACGTCAGGTTTCCGAAAACCAGCAAGCCTGGCTGCGCCAGTATTTCAAACATCATCTGCGCCAGTACATCACACCGATTCTGATTAATCACGACACCAACCTGGTGCAATTCCTTAAAGACGATTACACCTATCTGGCGGTTGAAATTATCCGCGGCGAAGAGATCCACTACGCGCTGCTCGAAATTCCGTCCGATAAAGTGCCGCGTTTCGTTAACTTGCCACCGGAAGCACCACGCCGCCGTAAGCCAATGATTCTGCTGGATAACATTCTGCGTTATTGTCTGGATGATATTTTTAAAGGCTTCTTCGATTACGATGCGCTGAATGCGTACTCAATGAAAATGACCCGCGATGCTGAATATGATCTGGTCACGGAAATGGAATCGAGCCTGCTGGAGCTGATGTCATCAAGTCTGAAACAGCGTCTGACCGCCGAACCGGTACGTTTCGTTTACCAGCGCGATATGCCGGATGAAATGGTGGAACTGCTGCGCGGTAAACTCGGTATCTCCAATTATGATTCGGTGATCGCCGGTGGCCGTTACCACAATTTCAAAGATTTCATTGGCTTCCCGAATGTTGGCAAAGCCAATCTGGTGAACCGTCCGCTCCCCCGTCTGCGCCATTTGTGGTTCGACAAATTCCGCAACGGCTTTGCGGCGATCCGTGAACAAGACGTACTGCTGTATTATCCGTACCACACGTTTGAGCATGTACTGGAACTGTTGCGTCAGGCATCTTTCGATCCGAACGTGCTGTCGATAAAAATCAATATCTACCGCGTGGCGAAAGATTCCCGCATCATCGAATCGATGATTCACGCTGCCCACAACGGTAAGAAAGTCACGGTGGTCGTCGAACTGCAGGCGCGCTTTGATGAAGAAGCGAATATTCACTGGGCGAAACGCCTGACGGAAGCCGGTGTGCACGTTATTTTCTCTGCGCCGGGTCTGAAAATTCACGCAAAACTCTTTCTTATTTCCCGCCGGGAAGGCGATGAAATTGTCCGCTATGCTCATATCGGGACCGGTAATTTTAACGAGAAAACAGCGCGGCTTTATACCGACTATTCACTGCTCACCGCCGATGCGAGGATCACTAACGAAGTCCGACGTGTCTTCAACTTTATTGAAAACCCGTACCGCCCGGTGTCGTTCGAGCATCTGATGGTGTCACCGCAAAACTCACGCGACATGCTTTACCGTTTGATTGACCGTGAAATTGCCAACGTGCAGGCAGGAGGTACCGGCGGTATTACGCTGAAAATCAACAATCTGGTGGATAAAGGGCTGATTGACCGTCTCTACGTGGCGTCAAACGTCGGGGTGAAAATCCGTCTGCTGATCCGCGGCATGTGCTCACTGGTACCGAATTTGCCTGGTTTTAGTGAAAATATTCAGGTCACCAGTATCATTGACCGTTATCTGGAACACGATCGCGTGTATGTCTTTGAAAACGGCGGCGAGACTAAAGTCTTCCTGTCTTCTGCCGACTGGATGACACGTAATATTGATTACCGTATTGAAGTGGCCGTTGCCCTGCTCGATCCGCGTCTGAAACAGCGCGTTCTGGATATCCTTGAACTGCTGTTTAGTGACACAGTAAAAGCCAGAGTGATTGATAAAGAACTGAGCAACCGGTATGTTCCACGCGGAAATCGCCGCAAAGTTCGTGCGCAACTGGCGATTTATGAATATCTCAAAGAGCTGGAACAACAAAGTCAGCAAGCCTGAACCCCTGGAGCGTTATACCATTATGCCCCTTAAAAGCAGCCCACTGAATGCTAAACCACAGGAAATTGCGGCCATCGATCTCGGGTCGAACAGTTTCCATATGGTCATTGCCCGCGTCGTCAACGGCGCGCTACAGGTCCTCGGACGCCTGAAACAACGCGTTCATCTGGCCGATGGCCTCGACGCTAAAAATGTGCTCAGTGAAGAAGCCATTCAACGCGGGCTGGATTGCCTGGCTTTATTCGCCGAACGCCTGCAGGGGTTTGCGGAAAATAACGTCACTATCGTCGGCACGCATACGCTGCGTCAGGCAGTGAATGCCGAGGAGTTTCTCAAGCGCGCCAAAGAAGTCATCCCCTACCCGATTGAAATTATTTCCGGGCAGGAGGAGGCACGACTTATTTTTATGGGTGTTGAACATACCCAGCCTGAAAAAGGCCGCAAGCTGGTAGTCGATATCGGTGGCGGTTCAACAGAACTGGTCATCGGGGAAGATTTCGAGCCATTGCTGGCCGAAAGCCGCCGTATGGGCTGCGTCAGTTTTGCGCAGATGTTTTTCCCCAATGGCGAAATCAGTCGCAGTAATTTCAAACGTGCGCAGCTTGCCGCCGCGCAAAAGCTGGAAACTCTGGCGTGGCAATACAGGCTGCAAGGCTGGCAGTATGCTTTGGGTGCATCCGGCAGTATTAAAGCAGCACATGAAGTCCTGGTCGCCATGGGCGAGAAAGACGGCTTAATTACCCCTGAACGGCTGGAAATGCTGACCGAAGCAGTACTGAACTTCAAGCATTTCAGCGCACTGGATTTACCGGGTTTATCGGAAGACAGGCAATCGGTTTTTGTACCGGGTCTGGCCATTCTGCGCGGCGTATTTGATGCGCTGGCGGTCAAAGAGCTGCGTCTTTCGGACGGTGCGCTGCGTGAAGGAGTGCTGTATGAAATGGAAGGCCGCTTCCGTCATCAGGATATCCGTACCCGTACCGCGAAAAGCCTGGCTGAGCATTATAACATTGACCGGGAACAGGCTCGCCGCGTGCTGGATACGACCGAGCAATTGTATGCACAATGGCTGGCGCAAAATACCAAGCTGGTGCAGCCGCAGCTGGAATCACTGTTGAAATTCAGCGCCATGTTGCATGAGGTCGGCCTGAGTATTAACCACACCGGCATGCACCGTCATTCCTCGTATATTTTGCAAAATACTAACTTGCCGGGGTTCAACCAGGAACAGCAAACGCTGCTGGCCACACTGGTACGTTTCCACCGCAAAGCCATCAAGCTGGAAGAACTGCCGCGCCTGAATTTGTTCAAGAAGAAGCACTACATTCCGCTGATTCAGCTTCTGCGCTTAGGCGCATTGCTCAATAACCAGCGTCAGTCGACGACAACGCCTGAATCCCTGCGGTTATCCACCGATGATAATCACTGGACGCTGCGTTTCCCGGCCGGATATCTGGCGCAGAATAACCTGGTTCAGCTGGATTTCGAAAAAGAGCAAAGTTACTGGGATGACGTAACAGGCTGGAAACTGATGCTGGAGGAAGAAGACGGCATTGCGGAAAACTAACCGTTTCGCTGCAATAAAAAAGCCCTCTGGCATCTGATGCGCAGAGGGCTTTTTTCTCCGGCTGCCGTTCAGTTTCAGGCGCCCGGGAGTTCAAGTAGTGTCTTTAACGGCTCCGGTTTACCCACCAGATAACCTTGCATGTAATCCACCCCCAGCGCATGCAGCGCGGTTTTCTGGTCTTCAGTTTCTACATACTCCGCCACAATCGATAAATGCTTCATGCGCGCCACCTGACAGATCGACTGCACAATGTAGGCATCCAGCGAATCAGTGAGCATATTGCGCACGAAGCTGCCGTCAATTTTCAGAATATCAGCCTGGATAGCCTTCAGACGACCATAACTGGCATAGCCGGTACCGAAGTCATCAATCGCAATGCGGCAACCATAAGAACGTAATTCCCGCATCGCCAGGTCAGCATATTTCATATTCTGTAGCAGATGAGATTCGGTCACCTCCAGCACAATCTGGAACGGTTCCACCTCATATTCCAGCATGAGTGCTTTAAAATCGCGGGTAAATGTCGGGCGGCACAACGTCGAAGGTGTGAAATTCACCGCAAAACGCAGGCTTGGCAGACGGACACGGTTTTGATTGATAAACATCAGCGTATGTTTCAGCACCCACATATCCAGCTGATACGACAAACCAAATTCATGCACCACCGGCAGGAACTTATCCGGTGTGATCAGCGTTTCATGCGCACCATCTGACATGCGCAGCAGAATTTCATGATAACTGTCGCCGCGTACCCCTAAGATCGGTTGCGCCATCAGCACAAAACGATCGTCATCCAGTGCCCGCTGGATTTTGTGCAGCATATCGACCTTCTCTCTGATCTCCAGTTGTACCTGAGTGTGATCGTTTTTATTCGATTCCGGCTGTCCGGTGGTCAGGGAAACTTCGGCAATCCCGCTCAGTTCGCCCAGTAAAACCGGCAGATGTTCCACCGGCGAATACACCGTACAGTAAGATAAACCAATGTTGGGATGCAGCGGCAAACCGTTCCAGATGAGTCGGAAATCTTCCAGATAGTCATGCAAATTCTGCAGTTTTTTATCCGCATCTTCGCAGTTAAGCCGCAAGACCAGATCATAACCCGGCAAATGATAAACCTGCTCCTCCTTCTGCAGATAAGGCTTCAGCCCGAGCGCCAGTTGTTGTTTGAACTGAATACGTAACTGCATGCCGTAATTACGGCTTAACACATCCATATCGGAGACGCGGATAAAACAGAGCATGGAACGCGGATAGCGCGCCAGATCACGGTTGAAGGCACGCAGGTTAGGCAGGCCAAACACCGGGTCCTGCAAGGCGGCGGCACTGGATCTTTTCATCAGCAAACGCTGCCGTGAGGCGATAGCCGCCATCAGTAACAACGTGATGGTATAAACCAGCATCAGGGCGGAGACGAACACCAGATTATGAATAAAGCCATTCCCGGAAATAAACCCCTGATAGTAGTGAAATAAAACCGTCAGGGTGAGGGTCCAGACAATACTGATAAAGTAATAACCGTAGCGCCATGCCCCAAACAGCAATACCGGGAACAGTAGCGTCAGCGTGTAATCGCTGAGTAAAATCTTCATGAACGGTTCACTCATCCCCGGCAGGCACAGCAGCGTGACCATAAACACCAGAACCGTAAACCACAGCACAATTTCAGCAAATCTCACGCCCGCTGATTGCTCTTTTCGCAGCCTCATGCATATCACACGTAAATAATGCGGCTTACGGATAATGCGTAACACCAGATAAATCACATGAGAGTTAAGCAGAATGCCGAGGATCAATGCCTGTAAATTGACCAGCGTCCTGAGCGTAACAAAATCCCGTGTCGCCATGCCGAGATAACCGGGCAGTAGCCCGCTTTCAATCACAACCTGCAGCACAATGACGAAAAATAACGTCAGGAAAATCACCAACCAGCCTACGCGGGCCTTCGCCAGATTCATCAGCCCGAGCGGTGCGGACCAGCGGCTGCCCGCCTGCCAGCGATAACCCAGCCAGGCCAGGGACAGCGCGGTGAAGTAAATTACCGTCATCAGCATGCCCATCTCGACCCCAACCCGCAGGTAATAACGCAGGAAAAGCGTCAGGACGATGCCAGGTAATGCAGCCCAGTCAAACACCATCAGCAACGCGACACAGGTCGCCATCGGCATATAAATAAGATAAGTGCGGCCATCCGGCAGGGAGATCATCGGAGAAAGCCACGAGGTCACCGGGATCAGCACCAGCGCACAAATTACGGGGAGTCCCCACCATTTATGGCGCATGTTGTGCCTGGAAAAAATTTTATGCATCAAGTCCATCTAAGTTTTGTGCATGAATTTCATGCCGCAATGAAGGGTTCAAAGTATAACTGACGTCAGACTGGCAGTCCGATGACGGTGGCTACGGGTCGCGTCCTCAATTATCGTTGTAAAAACGTCATCTCACAGAAAAAGCGCAGAAGAAAAAAGAATACAGCGGAGGTCGGGACATCACTTTTAAAATATGACTGGATTCTAATGTGCCCCATCTTAAATCCCTTGATGCATATCAATAAACACAATCTTTATGATTTGGCTGAAATTCATCTCAAACAAATTCATCGCGTGATTAACAAAATAAAATGTATAGATTATTTAATGAGATCATTCCCATGAATAAGGAAAAGGATGCGTTTTTGTCAGTTGTATAAAAGTTAATACCGCACGTTTTGTTCTTAATCCGATTATCTGGCCGCCTGTTTAGATGTGCTATATATTGTAAACGTTATCATTTGCATGTCTTCATTCCTTCACCGTAGCAACGATTTACTTAAGCGATTAAATTATGTCTCGAAAAACCAACATCAGAATAACGAAAATCGTTTTAGCGATAAGCTTCATTATTTTGTTCGGACGTCTGGTCTACTCCGCTATCGGCGCGTATTCACATCATCAGGATCAAAAACAAACCCTGACCGATACGCAAACTTTGGGGCCACAGGAACCGGCTCCTGAAAAAACCTGTACCGGAACGTTGAAAACCTGCCGTTATTCAAAGGACTAAGGATCTCAAATGCCTGGTGAAAAACCGAAAAATTACGGCCAGAAGCTGGCTGAAAGCCGCAGCAGGATCCTCGATCTCCTTCTGAACACCGATGACCTCGCCGACAGTATTCTGGGCGAGGAACCGGACGTCGATGACGACACGCGTGCACAACTGATGGACAACACCGCCGAGCTGACCTCGCGGGTAAAAAATCTTCATGCCGCTGACGTGGCGGACGTACTGGAAGCCTTGCCGATACGGGAGCGTCTGGCGCTTTGGCGGCTGGTAGAACCTGCTGCGCGCGGCAAAGCACTGGTGGAAGTCTCAGAAACGGTCTGGGACAGCCTGATCGAAGAAATGAGCGATAAAGATTTGCTCAAAACCATGTCACTGCTGGATGTCGATGATCAGGTTTATCTGGCGGAGTATCTGCCCCGCGACCTGATTGGCCGCGTACTGACTTCGCTGGATCCGCGCCAGCGCGACAAAGTCCGTGAAGTCATGAAATTCAGTAAAGAATGCGTTGGCCGCATTATGGATTTCGAGTTACTGACCGTTCGTCCGGATGTGTCACTGGGCACCGTTCAGCGCTTTCTCCGATCACGCAAATCAATTCCCCAGGCAACCGACAAAGTCTTTATCACTGACCGGAAAAATACGCTGATCGGCGAATTGCCGCTGACTACCATTTTACTGAACCCGCCGCATACGCTGGTTTCTGATGTGATGATCACCGAACTCACGAGCTTTGAACCGGAGGATAAAGCGGAGGATGCAGCCAGTGCGTTCGAGCGCTACGATCTGATCACCGCTGCCGTCGTGGATAAAAAAGGAAAACTGATGGGGCGCCTGACGGTGGAAGAAATTGTTGATTTCGTCAATAACGACACCGACAGCAACTTACGCCGTATGGGGGGGTTAAGTCCTGAAGAAGATGTTTTCTCGCCGGTGACCAAAGCTGTACGTAATCGCTGGGCATGGCTGGCCATCAATCTGTGTACGGCGTTTGTGGCTTCCCGCGTGATTGGCCTGTTTGAACACACGATTTCACAGCTCGTTGCACTGGCCGCGCTGATGCCCATTGTTGCCGGTATCGGCGGGAATACCGGTAATCAGACCATCACTATGATTGTGCGCGGGCTGGCGTTGCACCACGTACAGCTCGGCAATCTGAAATTCCTGATATTCAGGGAACTGGGCGTGGCGCTGATCAACGGCCTTGTGTGGGGCGGATTAATGGGGGTCGTCACCTGGCTGCTCTACGGCGACTGGCAAATGGGTGCCGTGATGACGTTGGCGATGGTACTGAATTTGCTGCTGGCCGCACTGATGGGCGTCGTGATCCCGCTGACCATGGTGCGTCTTGGCCGGGACCCGGCAGTCGGTTCGAGTGTCATGATTACCGCGCTGACAGACACCGGCGGATTTTTCATTTTCCTCGGCCTCGCCACCATTTTCCTGCTCTGATGAATCAATTCCGGCTTTCTGGCCGGAAAATTCGTTATCTATTACAGCGTAATGTAGAATTTACATTAATAATTAGCGCTGATTCTCCGATATTCATTCCTCCTGTCGCAGCCCGACTTGCGACAGGTGCAGAGTAACAGGAATAAATAAGTGTCACTGCGACTGCCTGCAACTCTCCGTCAGCCAGAAAAAGGTTTTCATTGTGGAAAAGAGCAAACCGCTTTCACGCAGGATTTATCGGGCAAACTGGACATCCTGCTTACTTTTGGGCATTTCAATTTGCCTGCTGGCGCTGACTTGCCTGAGTATTATTCAGAAGTCATCCAGCCTCGCCGGGATGTGGCTACCGACGGCATTGCTGATCCCTGTTTTATTCCATAACCGTTATCGCGCCTGGATCCCGCTGCTGGGGTCCGCTGCGCTTGGGATTGCGGCATCACATACCATCCTCGGCACCCCTTTTTTCCATTACCTGCCTTATCTGATCAACAATCTTATTGAAGGGGCACTTTGCGCCGCGTTGTTGCGCAGAATGCTGCCAGCCCAGGATCCGCTTTCCGGGCTGGGTTCCTGGATGAAATTTCTCTTCGTCGCGGTAATTTTCTGCCCGCTGGTCGGCGCGTTAATTATGCTGTTGTTTATTCTGCCTGCTCATACCCCGGCGGAATTACAAAGCCGCTTTGTGACCTGGTTTATGTCAGAAGCGGTGGCGATCCTCGCTCTCACACCACTGGGGCTAATCTACCAGCGCGGCTATCTGTCTAAACTGCTCACTTCACGACGTCTGTTCGGGCTACTTCTGACGTTAATCCTGACCCTGGCCGCCGGTTATCTTGCGCTGAAATGGCTGCCTTACACTTTCGCATTTATCACCATTCCCCTGCTGTGGTGCGCCATTCGTTTACCCCGGATTGAAGCGTTCATTATTTTCCTGGCAGTGACCCTGATGATTGCGTTACTGCATACCAGCGGCATTATTTCTGTTCAGCCGCGACTGTCGATTCAGGTCCCCCAGGGATTAATTTTTCTGCCGCTGTTACTGATTCTGATGCCTGCGAATGCCATGGCGATGGCGATGCATGCGCTGCGCGCTGAAAAATCTCACATCACACAGAGTGAAAATCGCTTCAGAAATGCCATGGAATATTCAGCGATTGGTATGACGCTGGTATCTCCGGAAGGCAAACTGTTGCAGGTAAACAAAGCGTTATGTCAGTTGCTGGGTTATGAGGCGGAGTATCTGACGACCCTGACGTTCCAGGAAATTACCTATCATGACGATTTGGGCAAAGACCTGATGCTACTGCAGCAACTGCTTAACGATGAAATCCAGAGCTACACCCTGGAGAAGCGCTATATGCGCCGCAGCGGGGAAATTATCTGGACACTGCTCGCCGTATCGCTGGTGCGTGATGAACACCATAATCCGCTGTATTTCATTTCTCAGATTGAAGATATCAACGAACTTAAACACACCGAAGTGACCAATAAGCGCCTTTCGGAAGCGCTGCATGAAGAAAAAGAACTGCTGCATATCACGCTCAATTCTATCAATGAAGCCGTGATCTCAACTGACCGTAACATGAATATTACTTTCATGAATCCGGTGGCCGAGAAAATGACCGGCTGGACAGAACAGCAGGCACAGGGACAACCGGTGAGCCGCATTGTGCTTATCAGCAAAGGGGCGGGAGGGCCGCTTATCGATAACCTTTTGCAGTTTGATATCAATGAAAACCTGCACTCTTCGGTTGAGCGTTCCCTGGTTCTGCACGGACAGCATACTGCTTTGTTTGACGTTCAGCTGGCCGTGTCGCCGCTGCGTACATTGAAAGACGAACCGATTGGCATTGTGCTGGTACTACAGGATGTCAGTAAATCCCGCGAACTGATGCGCAAACTTAGCTACAGCGCCTCTCACGATTTACTCACCGGGTTATCGAATCGTGGCAGCTTCGAATCGAGCCTGAAAAAAGCGCTCAATGTGACGGCAACACAACGTCAGTCTCATGTGCTGGCGTTTATCGATCTGGATCATTTTAAGGCGATTAACGACACGGCAGGGCATGCCGCCGGGGATGAACTGCTGCGTCAGTTAAGCACCCTGATGCAGGAGAATATCCGCAACAGTGACCGGCTGGCGCGGCTGGGTGGCGATGAATTTGCGCTGATTTTATTTGATTGTCCCCAGGAACAGGGGTTGATAACGCTTCAGCATCTGGTGGATAAAATCAATAATTTTTACTTTATTTGGGAAGGAAATGGCTACCGGATCGGAGCCAGCGCAGGGATGACGCAAATAAACGATGCAAACGTAACCGGCAGCGAATACATGGCGCAGGCGGATATGGCCTGCTATATCGCCAAACACAACGGACGCGGGCGGGTTTATAAATATGAACCGGAGCAAAAAAACGCCATCGCGTACACCAGCGGCGAAACACCGCCTGAAAATCCTCAGTCTGGTGCACAAGGGTAACATTGGAACCCGACTAGGGCGTATCCGGCTGCCAGTCGTGATTGAACCATAAATGTAGCGTGGCATAAGTACGCCAGGGTTTCCAGATTTCGGCATAGCGGGCAATTTTCGCCGGCGTCATTCCCGGAAAGCGTTGCTTAATCAGATAATCGCCCCCGAGAAAAACATCAGGCGCAGACCAGGCGCGCATGGCGATATAACTGGCGGTCCAGTTGCCAATCCCCGGCATTGCCAGCAGTTGTTTTATTCCGTCCTGCACATCGGTGATGCCATCCAGCGGCAAACGACCCTCCTCCACCGCCTGTGCAAGATTAATCAGACATGCCGCACGCTTGCCCTGCACACCGATGCCCCGTAAATCATCCACCGTTAACTGCCCGATCGTAGCCGCAGATGGAAACAAATGGGTCAGTGCCACAAACGGCGTACACACAGAGTCTCCCCATTTTTCGGTCAGCCGCGTCGCCAGTGTCGCCGCCATTTTCACGCTCACCAGTTGTCCGAGAATGGCGCGAACCGTCAGCTCAAAACGGTTGATACAGCCCGGCAGACGTAATCCCACGGCGTTTTCCGCCAGCGTCCCCAGACCGCCGGCGATCAGCATCGGCTGCGCATCCAGATCCAGCAAACGCCGCACCTGTGCCGCCACTTTTTCCGTGACCGGCGAGAGCGACGCCGACACTTCCAGCTCAACGCCATGTTGCTCAGGCAACGGACGCAGCCGCAACCAGCCTGTCAGCCGTTCACCATTGTGCATCACTGCCAGCGTGCGCTGATAATATTCGCCGTCCTGCTGTTCGACGCCCTGCAACGCACGTACGCCGAGAAAAGTCGTCATCCATTGCCAGTCATACGGAGGCTGATACGTCAGAAGCATTCGGGTCACAGGGTAATCCTTATAAAAAAGCCTCCAAAAAGGAGGCTGTTGAGATCACGCCTCTCCAAAATAACTGGAGTTGCAGCAAGGCACACTGCTGCAGCTTCAGGTATGAAGGAGATTACTTGCGGCGCCAGGTGGTTCCGGCAGCGCCATCTTCTAACACGATACCCATTTCATTGAGACGATCGCGCGCTTTGTCCGCCATGCCCCAGTCTTTGCTGGCACGGGCATCGTTACGTTGTTTGATCAACGCTTCGATTTCAGCCACTTCGTCGTCATTATCCGCCTGTGCGCCGGACTTGAGGAACTGCTCCGGATCCTGTTCCAGCAGGCCAAGTACACCTGCCAGCTGGCGCAGTTCGGCGGCCAGTCCGTTTGCCGCAGACAGGTCTTCCGCTTTCAGGCGGTTGATGTCACGCGCCATATCGAACAGCACAGAATAAGCTTCCGGCGTATTGAAATCGTCGTCCATAGCCGCACGGAAACGCGCAACGAAAGCCTCACCACCGGCTGGCGTTGCAGCAGCATCGGTCCCGCGCAGCGCGGTGTAAAGACGCTCCATTGAGGTACGCGCCAGTTTCAGATTCTCTTCGCTGTAATTCAGCTGGCTGCGGTAATGACCCGACATCAGGAAATAGCGCACACTTTCAGCATCGTAATATTTCAGCACGTCGCGCACCGTAAAGAAGTTATCCAGCGATTTGGACATCTTTTCACGATCAATCATCACCATACCGGAGTGCATCCAGGTATTCACATACGGACCGTCATGCGCGCAGCTTGACTGTGCAATTTCGTTTTCATGGTGCGGGAACATCAGATCAGAACCGCCGCCGTGAATGTCGAAATGCGCGCCGAGCTGTTTGCAGTTCATGGCAGAACATTCGATATGCCAGCCCGGGCGACCTTCGCCCCACGGTGATGTCCAGCTCGGCTCGCCCGGCTTAGACATTTTCCACAACACAAAATCCATCGGATTGCGTTTCACGTTAGCTTCAACTTCAACGCGTGCGCCAGCCTGTAACTGATCCAGATCCTGACGGGACAACACGCCGTAATCCGGATCACTTTCCACCCAGAACATCACGTCGCCGTTCGACGCGACATAAGCATGGTCGCGGTCAATCAGCTTCTGCACGATATCGATGATCTCATCAATGTGCCGCGTCGCACGCGGTTCCGCGTCCGGTGGCAAAATGTTCAGTGAGGCAAAATCAGCGTGCATTTCCGCGATCATACGATCGGTTAGCGACATGAAAGTTTCGCCATTTTCAGCGGCACGTTTAATGATTTTGTCGTCGATATCGGTAATGTTGCGCACATATTTCAGGTCATAACCGAGGTAGCGCAGATAACGTGATACCACGTCGAAAGACACAAAGGTGCGACCATGGCCGATATGACACAGGTCGTAAACAGTGATCCCACACACGTACATACCGACTTTACCGGCATGAATTGGCTTGAATTCCTCTTTTTGGCGACTCAGGGTATTAAAAATCTTCAGCATCAGGCTATTCCGTGTGTTGGGCGTAGAAAATGACGTTGACGCGTTTAAGCGACACTAACGCGTATAATATAACGAAAATGATTTCACCGAAACGCCATAAGGCCACCGGACGGGCTTTAGTCATCACAAAGCCACTGCTGACGGCAACTTTTGAGTTATGGTATAAGAAAAGGCTATAGTAGCCGCTCTTACTAAGAGCACACATCAACATTAGCAGGATGATAAATATGGTCACTTTCCACACTAACCACGGCGACATCGTCATTAATACTTTCGCTGACAAAGCGCCAGCCACCGTTGAAAACTTCCTGAACTATTGCCGTAAAGGCTTCTACGACAACACTATTTTCCACCGTGTGATTAACGGTTTCATGATCCAGGGCGGCGGTTTTGAACCAGGCATGAACCAGAAAAACACCGATGCGCCTATCAATAATGAAGCAGACAATGGTCTGAAAAATACCAAAGGCACGCTGGCAATGGCGCGTACCAACGATCCGCACTCCGCCACGGCCCAGTTCTTCATCAACGTCACTGACAACGATTTCCTGAACCACAGCGGCAAAAATGCGCAAGGTTGGGGTTACTGCGTATTCGCAGAAGTGGTCGAAGGCATGGATGTGGTTGACGCGATCAAAGCCGTCAAAACCGGCCGCAGCGGCATGCACCAGGACGTTCCAAAAGAAGATGTTGTGATCAAAAGCGTCACAGTCAGCGAATAATCAACGTCGGGATGACCACGTTTTTTATTGCAGATATCCATCTTTGCGCACAGGAACCGGCAATCACTGCCGGTTTTCTGCGTTTTCTGCGCGAAGATGCGCCGCAGGCTGATGCCCTGTACATTCTCGGTGACCTGTTTGAAGCCTGGATAGGCGACGATGATCCGCAGCCGCTTCATGCCGAGATCGCCGCAGCACTCAATCAGTTACACCAGCAAGGCGTACCCTGCTTTTTCATTCATGGTAACCGCGATTTTCTGCTCGGCAGACGCTTCGCACGCGACAGCCTGATGACATTGCTGCCGGAAAAAAAAGTGCTTGAGCTGTATGGCCGCCGCGTCCTGATCCTGCACGGTGATACCCTGTGTACCGATGATGTCGCGTATCAAAATTTCCGCAAAAAAGTCCACAACCCGCTGATCCAAAAACTTTTCCTGATGCTGCCGCTGAAATGGCGGCTGGCGATTGCCGCCAGAATGCGCGCCAACAGCAAAGCCTCAAATCAGGGTAAGTCACTGGATATTATGGATGTGAACCCGCAGGCAGTGATCAGCGAAATGCAGACGTCAGGCGTAGAATGGATGATTCACGGCCATACCCATCGTCCGGCGATCCACGAGGTGGCGTTGCAGAATAAAACCGGGCACCGGGTGGTACTCGGTGCCTGGCACGAAGAAGGCTCGATGGTCAAGGTGACTGCCGACAACGTGGAACTGATCAGCTTCCCGTTTTGAGTCACCCTCCCATTACCCTGAATAATGTTGAGTTGCCGAAGGCAACAAGTTTGTGAATCCCCGGGAGCTTAGCTGGCTCAGTGACCAGGACGAATGAACGCAGTCAACATATCAGCAGCCTGAAGTATGAAGGGTAACAGGTACGCCGCTGTGGAAGCGGAATTGCTCATCCGGCGTGAGGATCAGTTCCGCTTCAATTCTGCCAAACTCCTCTACCCGTTCACGGATATCCGTTCCGGCATACTGTTCTGCCAGCGCCAGGTAATCGGCAAAATGCCGTGATTCAGAACGCAGCAGTGAGGTATAAAAGCGCGATAAGGTTTCATCGAGATGTGGCGCAATTTTGGCAAAGCGCTCGCAGGAACGCGCTTCGATGTACGCTCCGATAATCAGCCGGTCAACCAGAATATTCAGATCATCATGATGACGGGTATGTTTGATCATCCCGCTGGCATAGCGCGACGGTGAAAGCTGGGTATAAGTAATATTGCGTTTTTGCATGATTTCCACCACCTGCTCAAAGTGGTGAAGCTCTTCCCGTGCCAGACGGGCCGCGCAAAACAGCAGTTCAGTGCGCTCAAGATATTTGGTCATCAGGCTCATCGCCGTTGCCGCCGCTTTCTTTTCACAGTTGGCGTGATCAATCAGCATCACCGTCTGATTTTCCAGCGCCACATCGACCCAGATAGCAGGGGTTTCACAGTGAAGAAAATCATAAATCGGTGCCAGTAAAGCCTGCGTCATAAATCAGTTTCCAGTCAGATTTGTCATTAACAGCGTGAGGGGGATTATACAAATCTGCCGCCAACTTCTCATCAAAAATGCGCGGTTTTCCGGCGACGCAACCGTTTTCCTCCCTCACGGAGCATGCTATCATTTGCGCCCTCGCAGTTTCTATTTCCGAATCACAGGAGCTTTACAGACATGTCATCCAACGTTACCCCGGCAAAAATCGCCATCGTTATGGGGTCAAAAAGTGACTGGGCGACCATGCAGTTCGCCGCCGACGTCCTCACAACGCTGAATATTCCTTTCCATGTCGATATCGTCTCCGCTCACCGTACGCCGGACAAGTTATTTACTTTCGCTGAGCAGGCTTCCGCTAACGGATTTGATGTGATCATCGCGGGTGCCGGTGGCGCAGCGCATTTACCGGGCATGCTGGCGGCGAAGACGCTGGTACCGGTGTTGGGTGTTCCGGTGCAAAGTGCGGCACTCAGTGGCATCGACAGCTTATATTCCATCGTGCAGATGCCGCGTGGCATTCCGGTCGGTACGCTGGCGATTGGTAAAGCGGGTGCGGCTAACGCGGCGCTACTGGCGGCACAGATTCTGGCGCTGCATGATGCTGAAATCGCCAAAAATCTGGCGACATGGCGCACTACACAAACGGACGAAGTGCTGAATAATCCCGATCCGCGGGAGGAAGCATGAAACCGGTTTGCGTACTCGGAAACGGCCAGTTAGGCAGAATGCTGCGTCAGGCCGGTGAACCACTGGGCATCGCCGTATATCCCGTCGGCCTGGATGCCGAGCCGGAAGCCGTACCGTATCAGCAAAGCGTCATCACTGCTGAAATCGAGCGCTGGCCGGAAACTGCCCTGACCCGTGAACTGGCGACGCATAATGCGTTCGTCAACCGCGATATTTTCCCGCGTCTGGCCGACCGCCTGACGCAAAAACAGTTACTGGATCAACTCGGCCTGGCAACCGCACCATGGCAATTGCTGGCCGATGTTGCCCAATGGCCGCAGGTTTTCTCACAGCTGGGTGAACTGGCGATTGTGAAACGTCGTGTTGGCGGTTACGACGGCCGGGGTCAGTGGCGTCTGCGTTCAGGCGAAGAAAATACGCTGCCGCAGGATTGCTACGGCGAATGCATCGTTGAGCAGGGCATCAATTTCTCCGGTGAAGTCTCGCTGGTGGGTGCGCGCGGACACGACGGCAAAACGGTCTTTTATCCGCTGACCCACAACCTGCATCAGGACGGTATTTTGCGCACCAGCGTTGCGCTGCCACAGCCGGATGCTAATCTGCAACGGCAGGCAGAAGGCATGCTGTCGGCCATCATGAACGAACTGAAATATGTCGGCGTGATGGCGATGGAATGTTTCGTGGTCAGCGAAGGGTTGCTGATCAACGAGCTGGCGCCGCGTGTGCATAACAGCGGACACTGGACGCAAAACGGCGCATCCTACAGTCAGTTTGAAATGCATCTGCGCGCCATTCTCGATCTGCCACTGCCGAAACCGGTAGTGAGTTCGCCGTCGGTGATGGTGAATCTGATTGGCACCGATGTATCAGAAAAATGGCTGAGTCTGCCGCTGGTCAATCTACACTGGTATGAGAAAGACGTGCGTCCGGGTCGTAAAGTCGGACACCTGAATCTCAACGACGCCAGCGCCAGCCTGCTGAAAGACACTCTCAACGCACTGGTCCCGATGCTGCCGCCAGAATACGCCAGCGGCATTGAATGGGCAGTTGATAAGCTTTGATTTGATCGACTCCCTCCCCTGCGATGAACTGAACCCCGAATGTTGGACTTTTTAAACCTTCATTCGGAGTTCATATGAAATACAATTTTCAAATCAAACTTATGGCCGTCAGGCATTACCTTGATGGTCGTGACGGCTACAAACTCACTGC
>NZ_JBLZQF010000017.1:0-41835 GCF_049199325.1 Rahnella sp. PD4
TTCGTAATAATTCAACTAAATGAATTACTGCTTGGTCACTCTAAGACTTGATATTTTTTGCCACCGAAGTGGCTGATATCGTCTTGTGAGTGCCCACACAGATTGTCTGATAAATTGTTAAAGAGCAGTGAGTTACGCGCTTTCGCTTGCTAACTCGAGGTGGCGTATATTACGCTTTCCTCGTTCAGTGTCAACCGTTTATTTCACCCGGTTGCCGCTGTTTTCAATCTTTCCGACCCGGTCACTTCGTGATGTTGTTCACGTTGTTCCCTGTCGATGGAGCGGCATTATAGGGATCCGAATTTTTTGCACAAGCCTTTTTTCCAATAAAAGGATCGACTGCGTATTTTTCGAGCCCTTCGCGGAGATCTCACCCGATCCGCTGGTTTTAACGTCGATCTCATCCCTCCCGAATTGGTATTTCCTCTCACCCGAACTATATTGCCAAGATTAAACTTATCTTTGGAGTGCTTCAGATGTCTCAACCTTTACGTTCTTATCAAGAATTAACACCTACATTGGGCGAACGAGTGATGGTGGATCCTTCAAGCGTGGTTATTGGCGATGTAGATCTGGCCGATGACGTCAGTATCTGGCCGCTCGTCGTCATACGTGGGGATGTTAATAATGTGGTTATCGGTTGCCGGACCAACGTACAGGATGGAAGTGTGCTTCATGTTACCCATCAGTCACGACAAAATCCTCAGGGGCATCCTCTTATTATTGGGGAAGACGTCACCGTCGGGCATAAAGCAATGCTGCATGGTTGTACGATCGGGAACAGAGTTCTGGTCGGGATGGGATCAATACTGCTGGACGGGGCTATCGTTGAAGACGATGTCATGATTGGTGCCGGCAGCCTGGTGCCGCCAGGGAAAACACTCGAAAGTGGTTACCTCTATTTAGGAAGTCCTGTGAAGCAGATACGAGAGCTGACTTCTGATGAACTCGCAGGGCTGACATACTCCTCTAATAATTATGTGACATGGAAAGATGTTTATCTTTCCCAGGAACAATAAAGAAACGTATTGCCTGAACAGTAACAAATCCGGCTGCTCAGGCACTCCCGATCACACCAGCAAGTCTTTTTTTAACTGCTCAAGCACAGGTTCTATCTGAGGCATCACACCATGCCACAGATAGAAAGCATGCGCTGCCTGCCCCACCAGCATTCCCAGTCCGTCAGCATAATGCGTTATCCCATTATTTTTCGCCCAGGTGATAAAAGGCGTTAAACCCGCCTGATAATACATATCGTAAACCCGGGTCTGCGTCGTCAGCACACTTTCTGGGATAGCGGGGATCTCACCCTTAATACCCGAAGCCGTAGCGTTAATGATCAGGTCGAAAGATTCTTCAGCCAGAGAAGCTAACGCGATGGCCCGAATATCACCTTTTTCCTGGAAAATTTGGCTCAGATGCTGCGCCCGCTCGAAGGTCCGGTTAGTCACGACGACGGAACAACCATAAGACAACAAAGGAAGGATCACCCCGCGCGCAGCCCCACCGGCGCCGATCAATAAAATCCGATCCCCCGGCGTCAAAAGCGCCAGCCGCTCAAGGTCACTCAGCATACCGATGCCATCAGTGTTATCCCCAAGCAGTCGCCCGTCTTCAAGTTTTTTGAGTGTGTTAACAGCACCAGACATTGAAGCGCGATCTGTCAGCTCATCAGATCTCGCAAAAGCACGCTCTTTGAAAGGTACCGTGATATTTGCCCCACGAGCGCCGTCTGCAAAAAAAGTTCGCAAAGTCTCTTCAAACTCTTCATGCGAAGCCAGAACCGTACCATAGGTATGATCGATACCAGTCTGACGGGCAAACAGTGCATGAATACGAGGGGATTTGCTATGCCCAATCGGATTCCCAAATACCGCGAAAGATGGCGTGACTTTCATTTGTTAGCCTTGACGAATAAGGTTGCCAGTGAGGGCATCCCGAATTTCAGATGGATTATCTCTTCCTCCTACTTCGCCATCCAGCACGGGAAAGTCTTTCCCAAACTGGAGTCTGACTTCTTCAGACAAACGGCAAGGAGGTTGCCCATTCAGATTCGCACTGGTTGAGACCAGTGGTTTTCCAAATTTTTGGCAGAGTTCTTTTACCAGGGGATGATCCGTGACGCGTACTGCCAGAGAACTGAAACGGCCAGTCAGCCAATCAGGCGTCACGGCTTTTGCAGGCATTACCCAGGTAACCGGCCCTGGCCAGAATGACCAAATGTACTGAAGTTGCTGTTCAGTTAATGATGAGTCATCGATATAAGGAAGAAGTTGCTGATAATTGTCAGCAATCAGAATGAGCCCTTTATCTTTCGGACGTTTTTTCAGCGCCAGCAATGCTTCTACCGCTTGTTCGCTATCAGGGTCACATCCCAGACCGAAAACGGCTTCCGTTGGATAAGCAATAACATGCTCCCCACGCAATGCCTCAAGTACTGTGTTCAATGATTTTTGTGTCTCTTTATTCATCTTGTTCGTTATCTTTTCTTTCTACGGCTTTGCCGCACAATTTACTGGCACAGAATAACTTCATTCCCTGAGCCGTTTTCTTTTCCATCAATAACGGGTAATGGCAGTGTTCGCACTCCCCGGCTACCGGTTTATTATTGATGGCAAACTGACAATCCGGATAACGGTCACAGGCGTGGAATACTTTGCCGAAACGCGATTTGCGCTGTAACAGATGCCCTTTTCCGCATTGCGGGCAGCCCAGAGTCGTTTCTTCAGGTTTATCGATAGCTTCAATATGATCGCATTCAGGATACTGACTGCAACCAATAAACATGCCATAACGCCCCTGCCGCAGCACCAACGTGGAGTCACATTTAGGGCACACCTGTCCTTCAAGGACTTTCACAACATGCCCATCCGCTTGTGATTTCAGGGGACGAATATACTGACATTGCGGATAGGATGAACAACTGAGAAAGGGGCCGTGGCGACCACTACGGATCACCAAATCGGCCCCGCATTCCGGACAGGATCCATTTTGCTTATCAGCAAAAAGTGCTGCTTTTGTCATATGTTACGTTTTACCTGTTATCTCTTAGTGCAGATAACCCTCATTAACTTCAAATAATAGCTCTTCCATTTGCTGATACGCTGTTTCATATCCGGGAATATTAAACAGCACCATCAGCACGACCCACTTCAGATCCTCAAGATCGAACTCTTCAGTGTCCAGAGCCATAACACGATCGATAACCATCTCTCTGGTATCGAAATTCAATACTTTGATCTGTTCCAGGAACAACAGAAAACCACGACAACTGCTATCTAACCGAATTGTTTCCTCTTCGGTATAAACGCGTAATGCTGAAGGATCAGAATCCAGCATATAAGATGGGGTTCCACCCTCTTGCATATCCGCAAGTTTTTCAAGCCAATTCAACGCATTGTGAATATCAGCCCGGTGAAAACCAGCCTCGGTCAAGTCATCCGTTAACCTATCCTCGTCAACATTCATCTCCGCTTCGTTGTGAATGTAAGTTTCAAATAAGTACATTAGTACGTCGAACATGGCTTGCCCTCTTAATTCGGACATAGCCGCCGGATACAGCTGCGATCCATCCTGCTAACTCCAGTTCGAGTAGTTTACCTACGACTTCTGGCACAGGTTGGCCGGCACGTTCGGCGACGACGTCAACAGATGTCACCTCATATTCTACGTTAGCCAACACATCAGCAAATGGCAATTCAACTTCGCTATCTGGCGCACAAATAATCGCCTCTGACGCATCTGATTCACTCTCAGGCGGCATTTTCAAGGATTCCGATACCTTGATAGTGGGGAACCAGGTCAACCCGCTTCCTATCTGTTCGGCGATATCATTTGGTTCAGTCACGAGATACGCACCCTGCTGAATCAGCCAGTGCGTACCTTCCGAGGTTGTACTTCCCAGCGGGCCTGGCAATGCGAATACTTCCCGTCCTTGCTCAAGTGCATAGCGCGCGGTAATCAATGAGCCGCTGCGAAGCGTTGCTTCGATGACAAGTACACCCGCACTCAACCCGCTGATAATCCGGTTACGGCGGGGAAAATTAGCGGCTAAAGGGGGAGCCGTCACCAGATGTTCAGACACCAGCGTTCCCCCCTGCCCCAGAATACGATCTGCCAGCTTAAGATGACAGGATGGATAGCGCTTCATCAGCCCGCTTCCCAGCACAGCTATTGTCTTACCCTGAGCTTCCAGTGTTGCCTTATGGCTGATTCCATCTATTCCCATCGCCAGCCCGCTTGTCACAGTAAAACCGCTACTGACCAAACCGCCTGCAAAAACCTGCGCATATTGTTCGCCGTAATGGCTGTAATCGCGACTCCCCACCATTGCGATTTGTGGCGATAGTAGTAATTCAGCAGATCCCTCAGCGAATAAAATCAGTGGAGGGGAGGATATTTGTGCCAACAGCGGGGAGTAAAAATTGCTGCCAAAAGTAATGAGATGACAGTTTTCTCCTTCCAGCCATTTCAGTGATGCAGATAGCCAGTGTTGATTAATATGCTGAAAATCGGCTACTTGTTCGGGTAAAAGACCACTTTTCGCTAATTCTGAAGACGAATAAATCCCCCGGTCCGAGAGGGTATGAATGATCCCCGTCGCGCGTTGGGTACCGAGGCGTTTGACCACTGACATACGTATCCATGCTTCCTGCAATGTCATTATCCATTCCCTTCTCAAGGCCTTTCGGCGACTGATACAATTGGCAGAGGATGCTGTCAATCGGGGCAGGAAATGTCTAGAATAGAGTCTATATATCTTCAATCAATTGAATAAAGATCCAGAAAAATATGTCCGTATTACAGATATTACATTTCCCAGACGAGCGGCTTCGCATAACTGCAAAACCGGTCAAAGAAGTTAACGCCGAAATCCAGCAGATCGTGGATGATATGTTTGAAACCATGTATGCAGAGGAAGGCATTGGCCTTGCTGCCACTCAGGTCGATATTCATCAACGCATCATCGTAATTGATGTGTCTGAAAACCGGGATGAGCGTCTGGTTCTGATCAACCCTGAATTGCTGGAAAAAAGCGGCGAAACCGGGATTGAAGAAGGCTGCCTGTCGATCCCTGATCAACGGGCACTGGTGCCGCGCGCTGAAAAAGTAAAAATTCGTGCGCTTGACCGTGACGGTAAAACCTTCGAGCTTGAAGCTGATGACTTGCTGGCAATTTGTATCCAGCATGAAATGGATCATCTGGTAGGTAAATTATTCGTGGACTACTTGTCTCCCTTGAAACGTCAGCGTATTCGCCAGAAAATGGAAAAAATGGCCAAGCTGAACGCGCGGGCTGACTAATATTCGTGTAACACAGGACACTGCTTTGCGAATCATATTTGCCGGTACTCCCGACTTTGCAGCGCGTCATCTTGACGCGCTTTTATCATCAGAACATCAGGTTGTCGGTGTTTTCACTCAGCCTGATCGCCCGGCCGGCCGCGGAAATAAACTGACTGCAAGCCCGGTGAAAGTTCTGGCTCAAGCACATGACATCCCGGTATTCCAGCCTAAATCTTTGCGTCCCGAAGAAAATCAGTCCCTGGTTTCCTCACTGCAGGCTGATGTAATGGTTGTCGTCGCTTACGGTCTGATTTTACCGAAAGCAGTGCTTGATATGCCGAAATTGGGTTGCATCAATGTGCATGGTTCCTTATTGCCACGCTGGAGAGGCGCAGCACCGATTCAGCGCTCTCTGTGGGCGGGTGACGCAAAAACGGGTATCACCATCATGCAGATGGATGTCGGGCTTGATACCGGTGACATGTTGCACAAAGTCGAATGTGACATTCTCCCGGAAGATACCAGTGCTTCGCTTTACAACAAACTGGCTGGATTGGGTCCTCAAGGTCTGCTTGAAACTCTCAGGCAACTGGCGGATGGCACAGTAAAACCTGAAGTTCAAAGCGAAGAGCATGTCACCTACGCAGAAAAACTCAGCAAAGAAGAAGCCCGCTTAGACTGGAATTTATCAGCTGAGCAACTTGAACGTTGCATTCGTGCCTTTAACCCCTGGCCTGTCAGCTTTTTCATGATTGACGAACAGCCGGTGAAGGTCTGGCAGGCTGAATGTCAGTCAGAAAAAAGCAACGCAGCTCCCGGCACCATTATTTCTGCCGACAAAAAGGGCATTCGGGTTGCGACCTCCGATGGGATCCTGAATATCACCCAGTTGCAGCCGTCAGGTAAAAAGGCAATGTCCGCGCAAGATTTGCTTAACTCTCGTCGCGAATGGTTTATCGAAGGCATGCGTTTAGCCTGACCATAACGACTACGCCCGATATTTCGTCGGGCCTTATCTCTCTGATAATGCTGGCTCCGGTCAGCTTTTTTGACTATGAAAACACCCTATAATCTCCGTAGCATTGCCGCTCAAGCCATCAGCCAGGTGTTGGATAAAGGATTATCCTTGTCCACTGTTCTCCCTGGTCTGCAGAAAAACATTTCAGAAAAAGATCGCGGACTTCTTCAGGAACTTTGCTTTGGTACGCTTCGCGTGCTGCCACAGTTGGAATGGTGTTTGCAGCAACTCATGGCAAAACCTCTCACGGGTAAACAAAGAACATTACATTACTTACTGATGGTGGGTCTCTATCAGCTGATCCACACGCGGATCCCGGCACACGCCGTACTGGCGGAAACGGTTGAAGCCGCCGTTGCGCTAAAACGTCCGCAATTAAAAGGACTGATCAACGGCGTGCTGCGCCAGTTTCAGCGGCAGCAGGAAGAATTGCTTCAACGAATGGCCAACAATGACAGTCGTCATCTCCATCCCAGCTGGCTCCTTAACCGTCTGAAAAAAGCTTACCCCGGTGAGTGGGAAAGCATTGTTGATGCCAATAATCAAAAGCCGCCGATGTGGCTTCGCGTCAACAGACAGCATCACACACGCGACGAATATTTACATTTGCTAAACGAAGCTCAGATTGAAGCTGTACCGCATCCAGAATATAAGGATGCATTACGGCTGATCACGCCATGTCAGGTAAGCCTGCTTCCGGGATTCGCAGAAGGTTGGGTTACTGTTCAGGATGCTTCGGCGCAAGGCAGTGTTGATCTGCTGGATCCAAAGAATGGCGAACTGATCCTCGACTTATGTTGCGCACCGGGCGGAAAAACCACCCATATTCTGGAAGCCGCACCGAAAGCCCATGTTCTTGCCGTTGATGTGGACGAGCAACGTTTGAAACGTGTTCATGAAAACCTTCAGCGTTTGAAACTCAGCGCGGAAGTGAAGCAAGGTGACGGGCGTGAACCGCAGGTTTGGGCAGGTGATCGCATTTTTGACCGTATACTTCTCGATGCTCCCTGTTCAGCGACCGGCGTTATTCGCCGGCATCCTGACATCAAATGGTTGCGCAGAGACAGTGATATTGCCGAGCTCGCCAGCCTTCAAAAACAAATCCTTGATGCTGTCTGGCCACGGCTAAAAAGCAAAGGTGTCATGGTGTACGCCACCTGCTCAATTTTACCGGATGAAAACTGTCAGCAAATCACCTCATTCCTGGAATCACATCAGGATGCTACGCTGGTTGAAACAGGAACGATTGACCAACCAGGCCGGCAGAACCTTCCGGATGCTGAAGACGGCGATGGATTTTATTACGCTAAACTGATTAAAAGCTGATCATCTAGTATTAGTGCTGTTTACTCAGGCTGATACCTTCGTGGCAAAGCAGAGAGTCATATGAAAATAATAATTCTCGGGGCCGGGCAGGTTGGCGGAACACTCGCCGAAAACCTGGTTGGTGAAAACAACGACATTACGGTTGTCGACACGAATACCGTCCGGCTGCGTCAGCTTCAGGATAAATTTGACCTGCGCGTAGTCCAGGGGCACGGTTCTCATCCCCGTGTACTTCGCGAAGCTGGCGCTGAAGATGCCGATATGCTGGTGGCTGTGACAAATTCTGATGAAACCAATATGGTTGCCTGCCAGATTGCCTATTCACTGTTTAATACACCAAACCGCATTGCCCGCATCCGTTCAACTGAATACATCCGAGAATCTGAAAAACTTTTCCATCCGGAAGCTGTGCCTATCGATCACCTGATTTCGCCGGAACAATTGGTCACTGATTATATTTATAAACTCATTGAGTATCCGGGTGCACTGCAGGTAGTGAATTTCGCCGAAGGCAAAGTCAGTATTGCAGCAGTAAAAGCCTATTACGGCGGCCCCTTAGTAGGTAATGCACTTTCTTCAATGCGCGAACACATGCCGCACATTGAAACGCGTGTTGCAGCCATTTTCCGCCAGGATCGCCCGATTCGTCCGCAAGGCTCAACCATCATCGAAGCCGGCGATGAAATATTCTTTGTGGCCGCCTCTCAGCATATCCGTGCAGTCATGAGTGAGCTTCAGAGGCTCGAAAAACCTTATAAACGAATCATGATCGTTGGTGGAGGCAATGTCGGAGCGGGACTTGCCCAACGGCTTGAGAAGAATTACAGCGTAAAACTCATCGAGCGGGATCAACAGCGTGCCGCCGAGCTTGCAGAGATACTACAAGATACGATTGTCTTCTATGGTGACGCTTCGGATCAGGAATTACTGGCTGAAGAGCATATTGAACAAGTAGATGTGTTCATCGCTATTACCAATGATGATGAGGCAAACATCATGTCGGCAATGCTGGCTAAGAGGATGGGTGCAAAAAAAGCGATGGTTCTTATCCAGCGCAGCGCATATGTCGATTTGGTGCAGGGTAGTGTGATCGATATTGCAATTTCTCCCCAGCAGGCAACGATCTCAGCATTACTTGGACATGTCAGAAAAGCAGACATCGTCAGTGTTTCATCGCTAAGGCGCGGTGTCGCTGAAGCCATTGAAGCGATTGCCCATGGCGATGAGACCACATCAAAAGTGGTAGGCCGTACCGTGGAAGAAATCAAACTGCCGCCGGGTACAACAATTGGGGCTATTGTACGCGGTAATGAGGTAATTATTGCCAACGGCACAAGCAGGATCCAACAGGGTGACCACGTTGTGATGTTTATTACCGATAAGAAGTTTGTCAGGGATGTGGAACGGTTGTTCCAGCCAAGTCCGTTCTTCTTATAAATTGCATCTGCTGTTTATCGGATTTAGCGTTAATTGAGGTTCAGGTGAGAACTTTTGTAGCGAAGACCCTGCAAATAGTCTTTACTTGGTTTGACATATTTGATGAATTTGCCAAGGAGTATTTATGAGTTTTATGAAAGAGTTTCGTGAGTTTGCCATGCGCGGCAACGTGGTCGACCTGGCAGTCGGTGTTATCATCGGTGCTGCTTTTGGCAAAATAGTATCGTCATTTGTCGCTGATATTATTATGCCTCCGCTGGGTTTGTTGATTGGCGGGGTTGATTTTAAGCAGTTCGCATTTGTCCTCCGGGAGGCTCAGGGAGCAACACCCGCCGTAGTCATGCATTATGGGGTATTTATCCAGAACGTGTTTGATTTCATCATTGTTGCGCTGGCCATCTTTTGCGCTATTACCCTGATGAATAAAATGCGTCGTAAGCAGGAAGATAAACCCGCTGCACCACCTAAACCAACGGCGGAAGAGACTTTGTTAGCAGAAATTCGTGATTTACTGAAAGAGCAGCAGACACCGAGACTTTAACTGATATTACCCGCTAGGGCTTAATTAGAAGGGCAGTATTGAATACTCAAACGAACACTCAATACTGCCCTCCAGATAACCCCTCTTCTCATTTTTCGCTTTACGACAGTAGCTCCCCTTCCCTTTTTGATTTTTCTCAACACGTTGTTTAAACAATGGATCATGAAGAAGCGCCTGTAATGCATTATCCTGAATGATGCCTTTTTGATGCTTATAGTGGCTCATAAAACCTCGATATAATTAATACTGTTGAACAGAATGCGCGCATATGATACTGCTACAATTATGCTTGCGAAAGCGTTTTGTAAAACCCTTGAAATGCTTACGTTACCTTACCCGCTCCATCTTCCAGTGCTTCTAATATAGAACAACTGACACTAGTATGCGCAGAACCACAGCAGGCGGCGCTCAGCCTTTGGAGTGACTCGCGCATCTGATTAAGCTCTTGTAATTTAAGCTCAACTTCAGCAAGACGTTCATTCACGATAGATTTCGACTCCTGACAAGTGTGATGCAAAGGATCTATTCGAATAGAAAGTAACTCCTTGATAGCATCAAGCGTAAAACCTGTCGATTTGGCATAACGTATGAAGCGTAAACGCTGTACATCACCTTCGTTATACTGACGATAACCCGATGGATTGCGTGAGCCCGTGCCCATCATTCCCTGCTTTTCATAGTAACGCACAGTATCTGTGGAGACATTGGCCAGCCTGGCAAGTTCACCAATTTTATACATGCCTATTTTCCTCTGAATTTATCCTTTATCGCCTTTTCGTAATGCCCTTGAAGGAAGTCAGTGCTCATACCTGCCTGCTGTAGACGTATCTGTAAAATCTTCAAACGCTTTTCAGCGGGAAGAAACTTCGGATCATCGCTGTCTAATGTGCTCAATAGGTGATTTAACTCAATCGCTTCTTTTCGATCCTGCAACTCGGGCGGCAAATAGCCTGCATTTTTCAAAATACGATAGGAAGTTCTTAGCTCATCCGGAACTGCACTGTCGTCATCCAGGATAAGCGGGCGCCCACTGCCAGGCAGGTTATCAAATTCACCTTTTTCCTGAGCATCTTTGATGTGCTTTTCAACCCACTGATCCATTAGAAACATGATTTCGCCTTCGTCACATTGCACAAACCATTGTAGATCATAGCTGGAAGCGGCGCGCCGTAAAAGGGAGTGGAATGCAGAACGATTAAAGTTGGGAAAAAAGGGGAGTAGAACAGTGAGTTACAGATGTAAAAAAACCGGGCAGAAGCCCGGTTTTTTCATGCATCTACAGATTATTCAGCAGTTGCTACTTCTGCTTTTGACTCTGCACGATCAACGAGCTCGATGTATGCCATCGGCGCATTGTCGCCTGCACGGAAGCCACACTTAAGAATACGAGTGTAACCACCGGCACGGCTCGCGAAACGCGGGCCCAGTTCATTAAACAGTTTTGCCACGATCTCGTTATCACGAGTACGGGCGAATGCCAGACGACGATTTGCAACGTTGTCGGTCTTGGCAAGAGTAATCAGCGGCTCAACAACGCGACGCAGCTCTTTCGCTTTCGGCAGGGTCGTCTTGATGATCTCATGACGAACCAAAGAGCCGGCCATGTTACGGAACATAGCCTGTCGGTGGCTGCTGTTACGGTTCAGTTGACGACCACTCTTACGATGGCGCATGACCTTATCCTTCTCAGTAAAACCTTAACCTGTGATCCGGTTACTCGTCAGCAATACTTGCTGGTGGCCAGTTTTCCAGGCGCATGCCCAGAGACAAACCACGGGACGCAAGTACGTCTTTGATCTCAGTAAGAGATTTTTTACCCAGGTTAGGTGTTTTAAGTAACTCAACCTCGGTACGCTGTACCAGATCACCGATGTAGTGGATTGCTTCTGCCTTAAGGCAGTTAGCAGAGCGGACAGTCAATTCCAGATCGTCAACAGGGCGCAGCAGGATTGGATCGAATTCCGGCTTCTCTTCTTTGACTTCCGGTTGACGTACATCTCGTAAATCAACGAAAGCTTCAAGTTGTTCAGCAAGAATGGTTGCCGCACGACGGATCGCCTCTTCAGGATCGATCGTACCGTTGGTTTCCATTTCGATAACCAGCTTGTCCAAATCAGTACGCTGTTCTACACGCGCTGCTTCAACATTGTAGGCAATTCGCTCTACAGGGCTGTAGCATGCGTCTACTAACAGACGACCAATTGGGCGCTCATCTTCTTCCGAATGAATTCGGGCAGACGCCGGCACATAACCACGACCGCGCTGAACTTTGATACGCATGCTGATAGCAGCGTTCTCATCGGTCAGGTGGCAGATGACATGTTGCGGCTTGACGATTTCGACATCACCATCATGGGTAATGTCGGCTGCAGTCACAGGGCCAATGCCAGACTTATTCAGGGTAAGGATAACTTCATCTTTCCCTTGAACTCTCACCGCCAGCCCTTTCAGGTTGAGCAGGATCTCCAGGATATCTTCCTGTACGCCTTCTTTGGTGCTGTACTCATGCAGTACACCATCAATCTCAACCTCGGTCACCGCGCAACCCGGCATGGATGAAAGCAGAATACGGCGCAGTGCGTTGCCTAAAGTATGGCCAAAGCCACGTTCTAAAGGCTCAAGGGTCACCTTGGCGTGCGTCGAACTGACTTGCTCGATATCTACCAGGCGCGGTTTTAGAAACTCTGTCACAGAACCCTGCATTGTGTCCTCTCTTTGGTACTAAGCTTTACTTGGAGTAAAGCTCGACGATCAGGTGTTCGTTAATGTCGGAAGACAGATCAGTACGTTCAGGCATACGCTTGAACACACCTTCCATCTTGGCAGCATCAACTTCAAGCCAAGTCGGCTTTTCACGCTGTTCAGCCAACTCCAAAGCGGCCTTCACGCGAGATTGCTTTTTAGCTTTCTCACGGATGCTGACAACGTCATTCGGAGATACCTGATAAGAAGCGATGTTAACAACGCGACCGTTTACCATGATAGCTTTGTGGCTAACTAACTGGCGCGATTCCGCACGAGTAGCGCCGAAGCCCATACGATAAACTACGTTGTCCAAACGGCCTTCAAGCAGTTGCAACAGGTTTTCACCGGTGTTGCCTTTCAGGCGTGCTGCTTCTTTGTAATAGTTACGGAACTGACGCTCCAGAACACCGTAGATACGGCGAACTTTTTGCTTTTCACGTAACTGTACACCGTAGTCAGACAGACGCGGTTTACGCGCACCATGCTGACCAGGAGCTTGTTCAATTTTACACTTGGTATCGATCGCGCGAACGCCAGATTTAAGGAATAAATCTGTGCCCTCACGACGGCTAAGCTTGAGCTTAGGACCCAAATATCTTGCCATTTTCTCTCTCCAACAAACCTAAAAGCAGCGTTATACGCGACGCTTTTTCGGCGGACGACAACCGTTATGAGGGATAGGAGTCACATCAGTAATATTAGTGATGCGGAAACCAGCCGCGTTTAATGCGCGGATAGTAGACTCACGACCAGGACCAGGTCCTTTAACCATAACTTCCAGATTCTTGATACCGTATTCTTTCACTGCGTCAGCGCAGCGCTCTGCTGCAACCTGAGCTGCGAACGGAGTGGATTTACGAGAACCACGGAAACCGGAACCACCAGCTGTTGCCCAACCCAAAGCATTACCCTGACGATCGGTAATGGTAACAATGGTGTTGTTGAAAGAAGCATGGATATGAGCCACGCCGTCAGAGACTTGTTTTCTTACACGTTTACGTGTACGAACAGGTGCCTTTGCCATTTATTCAATCACCCCGATTATTTCTTGATCGGTTTACGCGGACCCTTACGGGTACGTGCGTTAGTCTTGGTACGCTGACCGCGCACTGGAAGACCACGACGATGACGCAAACCACGATAAGTTCCAAGGTCCATAAGACGCTTGATGCTCAGGGTGACTTCACGACGCAGATCACCTTCAACAATGAACTTGGCAACTTCGTCACGCAGTTTTTCGATTTGCTCTTCAGACAGCTCACTGATCTTAACATTTTCAGCAATACCGGATGCAGCACAGATAGACTGTGAGCGGGTTTTGCCGATGCCGTAGATCGAAGTTAATGCGATCACGGTATGTTTCTGATCAGGAATGTTAATGCCTGCTATACGGGCCACTATGCACTCCTACTATTTATATACGGCAACACCATTCTGAAAAGCCCGTTTTCAGGATACTCAAATAGTATTGCTGCTTACATACAAAAGATTGGCTGGCTAATCTAGCCAGCTCAACCCAACTTTGCAAGAAAAATATGCGAGATAATCAGCCTTGACGCTGTTTATGCTTCGGTTCTGCGCTGCAGATTACGCGAACGATACCGTTACGCTTAACAATTTTGCAGTTACGACATAATTTCTTGACGGAAGCACGAACTTTCATTTTTACTCTCCGTAACTTCGCAAACTCACCAGATTAGCGGTTATAGCCTTTCAGGTTTGCTTTCTTCAATGCAGACTCGTACTGACTTGACATCATCAGAGTTTGCACTTGAGCCATAAAGTCCATGATAACGACGACTACGATCAGTAGAGAAGTACCACCAAAATAGAATGGAACTTTCATCGCGTCACGCATGAACTCCGGGATAAGGCAGATGAAAGTAATATACATTGCACCAATTAAGGTTAAACGAGTCATTACTTTATCGATGTACTTCGCCGTTTGCTCTCCCGGACGAATTCCTGGTACAAATGCACCGGACTTCTTCAGGTTATCTGCTGTCTCCCGCGGGTTGAACACCAACGCAGTATAAAAGAAACAGAAGAAGATGATTGCAGTCGCATAGAGTAACACATAAAGCGGTTGTCCAGGCTGCAAATACAGCGAAATCGTAGTCAGCCAGTTCCAACCAGTCCCGCCCCCAAACCATGATGCAATCGTGGCAGGGAACAGAATAATGCTGGAAGCGAAGATCGCTGGGATTACCCCGGCCATATTCACTTTCAACGGTAAGTGCGTGCTCTGTGCTGCATAGACACGACGACCTTGTTGGCGCTTAGCGTAGTTAACGACGATACGACGTTGACCACGTTCAACAAACACCACAAAGAAAGTCACTGCAAACACTAAAACTGCAACCAACAGCAACAGGAGGAAGTGCAGGTCGCCTTGCCGAGCTTGTTCGATAGTATGTGCAATCGCTGGCGGGAGACCCGCTACGATACCTGCAAAGATTATGATTGAAATACCGTTACCGATACCTCGTTCAGTAATCTGCTCCCCCAGCCACATCAGGAACATTGTCCCAGTCACCAAGCTCACAACTGCAGTAAAGTAGAACGCAAAGCCTGGATTTAACACCAAGCCCTGCATACCAGGCATATTCGGCAGACCGGTAGCAATACCGATCGACTGAAACACTGCCAATACCAGCGTACCGTAACGAGTGTACTGGCTAATCTTACGACGGCCAGCCTCTCCTTCTTTCTTTATTTCTGCTAAAGCTGGATGAACCACCGTTAACAGCTGGATAATGATCGATGCCGAAATGTACGGCATGATCCCCAGAGCAAAGATTGAAGCACGGCTAAGGGCACCACCAGAGAACATGTTAAACATTTCAATGATGGTACCTCTTTGCTGCTCGAGCAATTTGGCAAGTACAGTGGCATCAATACCAGGGATCGGAATAAAAGAGCCGATACGGAAAACAATCAGCGCACCGATAACAAACAAAAGTCTGCGCTTCAGTTCGCCTAGTCCACCCTTGGCACTTTGAAAATCTAATCCCGGTTGCTTAGCCATCTGCTACTTATTCCTCAATTTTACCGCCAGCAGCTTCGATAGCAACACGAGCGCCTTTGGTGACACGCAAACCACGCAGAGTTACCGCACGACCGACTTCGCCAGAAAGGATTACTTTCGCGAACTCGATCTGGATACCAACCACGTTAGCGGCTTTCAGCGCGTTCAGGTCGATCACGTCGCCTTCCACCAGAGCCAGTTCAGACAGACGAACTTCTGCCGTGATCATAGCTTTGCGGGAGGTGAAGCCGAATTTCGGCAAACGACGATATAAAGGCATCTGACCACCTTCAAAACCACGACGTACGCCACCACCAGAACGTGAGTTCTGACCTTTGTGACCACGACCGCCGGTTTTACCCAGGCCAGAACCAATACCACGACCTACACGCCTTGGCGCTTGTTTGGCACCATCAGCCGGAGACAGAGTATTTAAACGCATCTCTTACTCCTCAACCTTAACCATGTAGGAAACCAGGTTGATCATACCGCGTACAGCAGGAGTATCCTCACGCTCAACGGTGTGACCAATGCGACGCAGACCCAGGCCCAGCAGAGTAGCTTTATGCTTCGGCAGACGGCCAATGGAACTGCGAGTTTGTGTAACTTTAATAGTCTTTGCCATGGTTAATTACCCCAGAATTTCTTCAACGGATTTACCACGCTTGGCAGCGACCATTTGTGGGGATTTCATATTTGCCAAAGCATCGATAGTTGCACGAACCACGTTGATCGGGTTGGTCGAACCATAAGCTTTAGCCAATACGTTATGAACCCCTGCAACTTCCAGGACGGCGCGCATTGCACCACCGGCGATAATACCGGTACCTTCGGAAGCCGGCTGCATGAACACACGGGAACCCGTATGAGCACCTTTAACAGGATGCTGCAGGGTGCCGCTATTCAGCGCGACATTCATCATGTTGCGACGGGCTTTTTCCATCGCTTTCTGGATCGCTGCCGGAACTTCGCGTGCTTTGCCGTAGCCAAAACCAACGCGACCGTTACCATCACCAACTACTGTCAGTGCGGTAAAGCTGAAGATACGGCCACCTTTTACGGTTTTAGATACGCGGTTTACCGCGATCAGCTTTTCCTGCAGTTCGCCAGCTTGTTTTTCGATGTGAGCCATCTTAAACCTCTTCCTTAGAACTGAAGGCCAGCTTCACGGGCAGCATCTGCCAGTGCCTGGACTCGACCATGATATTGGAAACCGGAACGGTCAAAGGATACTTTCGTGATCCCTTTTTCCAATGCGCGTTCTGCGATAGCTTTACCTACAGCAGTGGCAGCATCTTTGTTGCCGGTATACTTCAGTTGCTCAGTGATAGTTTTTTCTACAGTAGATGCAGCAACTATTACTTCAGAACCGTTTGGTGCGATGACCTGTGCGTAAATATGACGCGGGGTACGATGTACCACCAGACGAGTCGCACCCAATTCTTTGAGCTTGCGGCGTGCGCGGGTCGCACGACGGATACGAGCAGATTTCTTATCCATAGTGTTACCTTACTTCTTCTTAGCCTCTTTGGTACGCACGACTTCGTCGGCGTAACGGACACCCTTGCCTTTATAAGGCTCAGGACGACGGTAGGCACGTAAATCTGCAGCAACCTGACCAATAACCTGTTTATCAGCGCCTTTCAGCACGATTTCAGTTTGGGTCGGACATTCTGCAGTGATGCCTTCCGGCAGTTGATGATCGACCGGGTGAGAGAAGCCTAAGGCTAAATTCACCACGTTGCCTTTAACAGCAGCACGATAACCAACACCTACCAGTTGAAGCTTTTTAGTGAAGCCGTCGGTAACACCTATAACCATAGAGTTCAACAGTGCACGAGTGGTACCCGCTTGGGCCCAACCGTTTACAGAGCCTTCGCGCGGAGCGAAAGTCAGTGTATTTTCTTCCTGTTTAACTACAACAGCGTCATGGATAGTACGTGACAGCTCGCCGTTTTTACCCTTAATCGAAATAACCTGACCGTTGAGTTTTACCTCTACGCCGGCAGGAATGACGACGGGTGCTTTTGCAACACGAGACATTCTTTCCTCCCAATTAAGCTACGTAGCAGATAATCTCGCCACCAAGACCAGCTTGGCGAGCTGCACGATCAGTCATAACACCTTTAGAGGTAGAAATAACAGCGATACCCATACCGGCCATAACTTTTGGCAGCTCATCTTTTTTCTTATAGATGCGCAGGCCTGGACGGCTGATACGTTGAATGCTTTCTACCACTGCCTTACCCTGGAAGTACTTCAGTACTAATTCCAGTTCAGGTTTGGCGTCGCCTTCGATTTTAAATTCTTCAATGTAGCCTTCTTCCTTCAGCACGTTGGCAATAGCCACTTTCAGCTTGGAGGAAGGCATGGTGACCGCAACTTTGTTCGCGGCTTGACCGTTACGGATACGGGTCAGCATATCCGCGATCGGATCTTGCATGCTCATCTGTCTTTACTCCCGTGATTCAATTGGTGACAATTACCAGCTAGCCTTCTTAAGACCCGGAATTTCACCGCGCATAGCGGCTTCACGGACCTTAATACGGCTCAACCCGAACTTCCGCAGGAAAGCATGCGGACGACCAGTTTGACGGCAGCGGTTACGCTGACGAGACGGGCTGGAATCACGCGGCAGAGACTGCAGCTTAAGAACTGCATCCCAACGATCTTCGTCGGATGAGTTCACACCAGAGATAATAGCTTTCAATTCCTCGCGTTTAGCGCGGTATTTATCAGCCAGTTTTACGCGAACGACTTCGCGTGCTTTCATGGATTGCTTAGCCATTAGTAACCCTGCCTTACTTGCGGAACGGGAAGTTAAAGGCTGTCAGCAATGCACGGCCTTCATCATCGGATTTCGCAGTAGTGGTGATAGTAATATCTAAACCACGAACGCGATCGACTTTATCATAATCGATTTCCGGGAAGATGATCTGTTCACGCACGCCCATGCTGTAGTTACCACGACCATCGAAAGACTTAGCAGACAAGCCGCGGAAGTCACGAATACGTGGAACAGCAATGGAGACCAGACGCTCAAAGAACTCCCACATGCGTTCGCCGCGGAGGGTTACTTTACAGCCGATCGGATAGCCCTGACGAATTTTGAAGCCTGCAACTGATTTGCGTGCTTTGGTGATCAACGGCTTTTGACCGGAGATTGCTGCCAGGTCAGCTGCTGCGTTATCCAGCAGTTTCTTGTCAGCGATCGCTTCACCAACACCCATGTTCAGGGTGATCTTCTCGACCCGAGGGACTTGCATGACAGAATTGTAACCAAACTCAGTCATGAGTTTTTTTACGACATCGTCTTTGTAGTAATCATGCAGTTTCGCCATCGTACTACTCCAAATTACTTGATAGTTTCGCTGTTAGATTTGAAGAAACGGACTTTTTTGCCGTCTTCGAATCTAAAGCCTACACGGTCCGCCTTGCCAGTAGCCGTGTTGAAGAGAGCAACGTTAGAAACCGGAATTGCAGCTTCTTTTTCAACGATGCCGCCTGGTTGATTCAGGGCCGGTACAGGCTTCTGATGTTTCTTAACCAGGTTGATACCTTCAACAATGACCTTGCCAGAAGACAGGACATTTTTTACTTTACCGCGCTTACCTTTATCTTTACCGGTAAGCAGGATAACTTCGTCATCACGACGGATTTTCGCTGCCATGGTTCGCTCCTTAGAGTACTTCTGGTGCCAGAGAGATAATTTTCATGAACTTCTCATTACGCAGTTCACGAGTTACCGGCCCAAAAATACGCGTGCCGATTGGCTGCTCGCTGTTATTGTTTAAAATAACGCATGCATTACCATCGAAGCGAATGACAGAACCGTCCGGGCGACGAACACCCTTCTTGGTGCGCACCACTACCGCCTTCAGCACATCGCCTTTCTTCACCTTACCGCGAGGAATTGCTTCCTTGATGGTAATTTTGATGATGTCGCCGACGCCTGCGTAGCGACGGTGCGAGCCACCTAGAACCTTGATACACATTACGCGACGTGCACCGGAGTTGTCGGCCACGGTCAGCATAGTCTGTTCTTGGATCATGTTAGTGCTCCGCTAATGTCAACTACAACTTTAGGACCCAGGATAGGTCATTAAGAAATCCCCACAATATGAGGGCGCGGCATTATAACACCGGTTCCCGATTATGGGTAGAAAAAATAAACGGCCCACGTACATGAGCCGTTTATCTATTTTTGAGAGGCGCTACTGTATTACAGAATCGCTTTCTCTACAACGCGAACCAAGGTCCAAGACTTAGTCTTAGACAGTGGACGGCATTCGCTGATTTCCACAACGTCGCCGATACCACATTCATTGTTCTCGTCATGTACGTGCAATTTAGTCGTACGTTTGATGAACTTACCGTAGATCGGGTGTTTCACCACGCGTTCAATCGCAACAACAATGGATTTTTCCATTTTGTTACTGATTACACGACCCTGCAGAGTACGGATCTTGTCAGTCATTACGCACCCGCCTTTTCAGTCAGTAAAGTTTTCACACGTGCAACATCACGACGCACTTGTTTCAACAGGTGTGTTTGCTGCAACTGACCGCTTGCCGTTTGCATGCGCAGGTTAAACTGCTCACGCAAAAGGTTCAGCAACTCAGTGTTCAGCTCTTCCACGCTTTTTTCGCGCAGCTCTTGTGCTTTCATTACATCACCGTCTTAGTTACAAAGGTGGTTTTGATAGGCAGTTTGGCTGCTGCCAGCTGGAAGGCTTCACGAGCCAGCTCTTCAGGCACACCGTCCATTTCGTACAGGACTTTACCAGGCTGGATCAAAGCAACCCAATACTCTACGTTGCCTTTACCTTTACCCATACGAACTTCGAGCGGTTTCTCGGTGATCGGTTTGTCCGGGAATACTCGGATCCAGATCTTACCTTGACGCTTAACTGCACGGGTCATCGCACGACGTGCTGCTTCAATTTGACGAGCAGTCAGACGACCACGGCCAACAGCTTTCAGACCGTAAGTGCCGAAGCTCACATCCGTACCTTGCGCAAGACCACGGTTGCGGCCCTTGTGCACCTTACGGAATTTTGTACGCTTTGGTTGTAACATCAGCGACTCTCCTTACTTGCGGCCTTTACGCTGCTGCTTTTTAGGTTGAGCAGCCGGTTCCGGTTGTTCAACTGCAGCCATACCACCCAGGATCTCACCTTTGAAGATCCATACCTTAACGCCGATTACACCGTAAGTGGTGTGCGCTTCAGATGTGTTGTAATCGATATCCGCACGCAGAGTGTGCAACGGAACACGACCTTCACGGTACCATTCAGTACGCGCGATTTCAGCACCGCCAAGGCGGCCGCTTACTTCAACTTTGATACCTTTAGCGCCAAGACGCATTGCGTTCTGTACTGCACGCTTCATAGCACGACGGAACATAACGCGACGTTCCAGCTGTGAAGTGATGCTGTCAGCAACCAATTTTGCGTCCAGTTCCGGTTTACGGACTTCGGCGATGTTAATCTGCGCAGGAACGCCAGCGATATCCGCTACGACCTTACGCAGTTTTTCGACATCTTCGCCTTTCTTGCCGATAACGATGCCAGGACGAGCAGTGTGGATAGTCACACGGATGCTCTTCGCCGGACGCTCGATAACGATGCGAGAAACGGAAGCTTTCGCCAATTCCTTAGTCAGGAATTGACGAACTTTAAAGTCGCCGTCCAGGTTGTCAGCGAAATCTTTGGTATTTGCATACCAAGTAGAGTTCCAAGGTTTGACAATACCCAGTCGAATACCATTAGGATGTACTTTCTGACCCATTGCTAGTCTCCAGAGTCTCAGCGATCGGACACAACCACAGTAATGTGGCTGGTGCGCTTCAGAATGCGATCTGCACGACCTTTAGCACGCGGCATAATGCGCTTCATGCTTGGGCCTTCGTCTACGAAAATCTTCGTGACTTTCAGATCATCGATGTCAGCGCCATCGTTGTGTTCTGCGTTAGCAATGGCAGACTCCAGCACCTTCTTAACCAGACCAGCAGCTTTCTTGTTGGTGTAGGCCAGAGTTTCCAGAGCTTGCGACACTTTCTTACCGCGAATCAGGTCAGCAACAAGGCGAACCTTCTGAGCAGAAGAACGAGCGTGGCGATGTTTAGCGATAGTTTCCATCTCTTCCTCCTACCTTAGCGCTTTTTAGCTTTTTTATCAGCCGCATGGCCGCGATAAGTACGAGTCGGCGCGAATTCACCCAGTTTGTGACCGACCATTTCATCGGAAACAAATACTGGTACGTGCTGACGACCATTATGGACAGCGATGGTCAAACCGATCATGTTAGGAAAGATCGTTGAACGACGGGACCAAGTGCGCAAAGGCTTCTTGTCACCGCTTTCCACCGCTTTCTCTACCTTCTTCAGCAAGTGCAGGTCAATAAAAGGACCTTTCTTGAGAGAACGTGGCATGGCTTATCCTCTAATTATTTTTTGCTACGGCGACGTACAATGAATTTATCAGTACGCTTGTTGCTACGGGTCTTCTTACCTTTGGTTTGAACGCCCCACGGAGTTACCGGGTGCTTACCAAAGTTACGACCTTCACCACCACCGTGTGGGTGATCGACTGGGTTCATCGCAGTACCGCGAACGGTAGGACGAATACCACGCCAACGAGCAGCACCTGCTTTACCCAGAACGCGAAGCATGTGTTCAGAGTTACCGACTTCACCTAAGGTGGCGCGGCAATCAATCTGAACTTTACGCATTTCGCCAGAGCGCAGACGCAGAGTTACGTAGGAACCGTCACGAGCAACGATCTGAACGTAGGCACCGGCTGAACGAGCCATCTGGCCGCCTTTACCTGGTTTCATTTCTACGTTATGAACCGTTGAACCTACTGGGATGTTGCGCATAGGCAGAGTGTTACCTGTCTTGATTGCAGCATCAACACCAGATTGGATCTGGTCACCCACTTTCAGGCCTTTCGGCGCCAGGATGTAACGGCGTTCGCCGTCTTTGTACAGAACCAGCGCGATATTCGCGGAACGGTTCGGATCGTACTCCAGACGCTCAACCACTGCAGCGATACCATCTTTGTTGCGTTTGAAGTCAACCAGACGATAATGCTGTTTGTGGCCACCACCGATATGACGGGTGGTGATACGGCCATTGTTGTTACGGCCACCGCTTTTGCTCAGTTTTTCAAGCAGCGGAGCATAAGGTTTACCCTTGTGCAGCTCAGGGTTAACCACTTTAACAACGTGGCGACGACCCGGAGATGTAGGTTTACATTTAACAATTGCCATTGTTCTTACTCCTCCGACTTACTCAGCGCCGCTGATGAAGTCCAGATTCTGGCCTTCTTTCAGGGTTACGTAAGCTTTTTTCCAGTCGCTACGACGACCAACACGCTGACCGTGACGTTTAACTTTGCCTTTAACCAGCAAAGTGTTCACATCTTCGACTTCGACTTCAAACAGTTTCGAAACCGCAGCTTTGATTTCCGCTTTAGTCGCGTCTTTGGCAACTTTGAGAACGATGGTGTTGTTCTTTTCCATCGCAGTAGACGCTTTTTCAGAAACGTGCGGCGCGCGCAGCACTTTCAGCAGACGTTCTTCACGAATCATGCCAGCATCTCCTCAACTTGCTTCACAGCGTCAGCAGTCATAACTACTTTGTCGAAGGCGATCAGGCTTACTGGATCGATACCTGCTACATCGCGAACGTCAACCTTGTACAGGTTACGTGCGGCCAGGAACAGATTCTCGTCGACTTCGCCAGTTACAATCAGCACGTCTTCCAGAGCCATGTCTTTCAGTTTCTGTGCCAGCAGCTTAGTTTTAGGCGCTTCTACAGAGAACGTCTCGACAACGATCAAACGATCTTGACGTACCAGTTCGGACAGAATGCTTTTCAGCGCGCCGCGGTACATCTTTTTATTTACTTTTTGACTGTGGTCCTGTGGCTTTGCAGCGAAGGTTACACCACCGGAACGCCAGATCGGGCTCTTAACAGAACCTGAACGCGCACGGCCAGTACCTTTCTGACGCCAAGGTTTTTTACCGGAACCGGTTACTTCAGCACGGGTCTTCTGAGCGCGAGTACCTTGACGGGCACCTGCTGCATAAGCAACAACGACCTGGTGTACCAGCGCTTCATTGAAATCACGCCCGAAGGTAGTTTCGGAAACAGTCAGCGCGCTCTGCGCGTCTTTCACTACTAATTCCATTCCTATCTCCTCGACGTTAAGCCTTAACAGCAGGTTTAACGATCAGGTTGCCACCGGTAGCACCCGGAACAGCACCCTTGACCAGCAGCAGGTTGCGCTCAGCGTCAACACGTACTACGTCCAGGCTTTGAACGGTTACACGCTCGTTACCCAGTTGGCCTGCCATTTTCTTGCCTTTGAACACTTTGCCCGGAGTCTGGTTCTGACCGATAGAACCCGGAACACGGTGAGACAAGGAGTTACCATGGGTAGCGTCTTGGGTACGGAAATTCCAGCGCTTAACTGTGCCAGCAAAACCTTTACCTTTAGAAGTACCGGTAACATCAACTTTCTTAACGTCTGCGAAAATTTCAACGCTAATGTTCTGACCTGCAGTAAATTCTTCACCTTCTGCAAGGCGGAATTCCCACAGACCGCGGCCAGCTTCTACGCCAGCTTTAGCGAAGTGACCCGCTTCTGGTTTGGTTACACGGTTAGCTTTTTTGCTACCAGTAGTAACCTGTACAGCGCGGTAACCGTCGTTGTCCAGGTCTTTGACCTGAGTAACGCGGTTTGCTTCAATTTCGATAACGGTTACAGGGATAGAAACGCCATCTTCAGTGAAGATACGAGTCATACCCACTTTCTTACCGACTAAACCAATCATTGTTTCAACCTCTCAATCGCTCAATGACCCTGATTAACCCAGGCTGATCTGCACGTCTACACCAGCAGCCAGATCCAGACGCATCAGAGCATCAACGGTTTTCTCGGTTGGCTCAACGATGTCAACCAGACGCTTGTGAGTGCGAATTTCATACTGATCGCGCGCATCTTTATTGACGTGCGGAGAAATCAGGATGGTAAAGCGCTCTTTGCGGGTCGGCAGCGGGATTGGACCACGAACTTGCGCACCAGTGCGCTTCGCAGTCTCAACGATTTCCGCAGTTGATTGATCGATCAGACGATGATCAAACGCTTTCAGGCGGATACGGATTCTTTGGTTCTGCATGAGACCAGAGCTCCAATTATTTTAAACGTAAATAATTACTCCTCAAACCCATTTCGATTGATGGGAGAGTGTAATCGTTCTTCACATAACCCCCATATCGGGAGTATTGTTGACCGGCAAGTAAACTTATCGGCCATCTGATTCTCATTGAATCAGACCTACCAAGATTAGGTAAGCCCGCGCATTATACTTAAACACCCGCAAGAAGCAATCTGAACTATAAAGAAAATGCTTTTATTTTGCGCTCTTCTCTTCTTGCTGCTGCTCCTGCATTGCTTTTTTCAGCCATTCTTGTAAGGGCATGTCAGGGCTTCCCTCCTCTAACTTGATGATTTGACTCTCATCACTTTCATCTGGCGGCGCCCCTTCCTGAGACTCAGTCTCCATAGATGAAGTTTCTTCAGGCAGTTCTTCCTCCGCATTTGCGTTGTCATCTGTATAGGCAGTCTGGCTAACAGCAGGCAGTGCTTTGTTCTTATAAATGTAATGCAACGGAGATTGATGATAAGGAAGAGGGGAATCTTCACTGATTTCTATACGGTGGCTTTGCCAGTTAAGGTAACTTATATGAAGATAAGTCCCGGCCACCGCGCCAGCCAACAAACATAGGCTACTTAGCATCAGGCAATACACGTTTTTTCTGAGCGGACGATGGACCGTCACCTTCACCTTTTGTTTGTTTAAATGGCTTGTGTAAGCCGATAAATGAATATTTTGCATTTTTATTTTAAAGCTCTTCTTTTGTAAGCAGTACTGGCATGTTGCCGGTACGTTTAGCGATTTGCATCAGGGTGCCTTTGCCTACCCTTCCATCAACAACAAGATCTTCCCGTTGCTGGAATAATTTAATCTTCTCAATCAAATCCTTGTCCCACCGACCCGTTTTGCTGAATGGCTGGTTCAGGATTTTACTCAACGTCATATCCAGCCAGGCGGTATCAGCTTCCGAACTCGTATTGTTGATGGTGTTTTTACCACTTGGAGTCTGCGGGAATAGTTGGATATATTCGCCGCCCCAGACTTCGTTAAACCAGCTGCGCTGAACTGTCCACGTTTCATCTTTAATAAGAATATCTAACGTCTCATCCGTGACCTTCACAACGGTAACGTAGACGGACTGCTTATCTGTTGTAATCGGACTCACCCATGGGATGCCTTCCTGCACTAAAGCCTCTAATGTCGCCTTACCCTTTTTACACGTGAGCTGTGCACGCACGGCCTGATCACAGAACGCATCATCAGTCGGCACATCATAGCCCCATACCTTAAAGAGCTGGCGCATGCCATTACGCTCATTACTGCCAACATCATTCAGTGTCTTGGCCGCTGCAGGGATTTCATGAAGTCTTTCGGAAAGCGTCAACGTCAGCGGAAGGTATGGCTTTGCATAACTGAAATAAGTCCATCCCAACACACCGCCAAAAAGCATGTAACACGCGATGAGTAGCGTGAGACATTTCTTTTTGCCAGGAGAGAGCCCCCGGGTTTCGACACAAACTTTCATTTGCCGGTAAGTGACTGACTGCGTTTTTTCTGCATATGCGCTGTTAAGTGAATCTGCTGCCAGCGCATTAATAAGCTGGAACCTCCCACCAGAAGCACTCTGCAACAATTCAATGGCCGCTTTGTTAAAAATGCCCCCTTCCCCTCCGGCTGCTTGCAATCTTTGGGACAGATAATCCGATGTTTCTGCGAAATTCATCGGAGAAAGTGAATAAACCGCATGGGGTAGCCCCTTCTTATGCCGCCTGCTGCCTGCGCCTCCCTTATGTTCTTCTACTAACAGGAACGAGACGCGCAGAGATTGCGGATACGCTTTGAATGTCCGTAAAAATTCATAACTTTCTGCCGTGAGGTTTTCAGCATTATCAACGACAACCAGCCATGGCTCTGTGATATTTCCATGATGCTCAAAGGATTCTGCGATTCGCATGGTTACAATCGAGGGCGGTAATGCGCGCCATTTTTTCAACTGAAAACAACAAGCTAGCAATTGCCCCAAACTCTCGCTGTCTGCTCCGTTCAAGGAAGCCGCACTTAAATGTAATACCCTGCGCTGGCTCCTTCGGGCAATCTCATGCGCCAGTCGTGTTTTGCCAACGCCTTTATTACCACTGAGTATCGCGACACCTCCCAGATTGAGCTTCTGCAGAATGAAATCCTGGGCGGCTAATAAACGTATATTATTGAAATAATTACCATCCTCAAAAGGAGAGGTGATGAATTTAAAGTAATCACAGTACATACCAATGTCCATAACCATTTATACATTCAATGAATGTTTTTAAATAAAAAAAACCGAAAGAGGAATAAATCTGAAAATCAAGAATCACAACCTCATTCATATTGAACATGTATTAATGTGAATCAATGTTTTTCTACGTATAATATAGCTTAATAAGTAACCCACTGGAATAATGAAAGCACAAAGGAATGATCCAACACATGTATGCCGCCTGGAATAAAGGACATTGGCCGAAGATATCATTGAAGATCGGAATGTTTATTCTCATAACATTCACCTGCATAATGATTTGTTGCTCAATAATCGCTGTTACTGTACTAAATAGCCGGGAAAGCATTAAGAGCATACCCAAGACCTCCGGTGAGGCCAAAACGCTTGTAAATATACCGGGCACACTCTTTGAGAAACCCAAAAAATCAGCGATTAAAGAGGCAACTCCGCCACCCGCCGTGAGCGTGAAACTCCCCTTACTCCTTAAGGGCGTTCTGACAAGTACTGACACCCGGCGCTCACTGGCTATCCTCCAGGGGCCGTCAGGTCAACAAAGTTATCGTGAAGGCGAAAAGCTCGCTGATGTGGAAAATGCTTACTTGGAGTCGGTAAAAGCAGATGAAGTTCAAATACGAACTCCCAGGGGAATAGCGATTTTATACCTCAATGATAAATCTCGGGAAAATAAACATCTTAAACCAGAAAAAGAGAAGGCTAACAAAGAACATGCAAAATACTTAATGCATTATTTAGTTGCCAACCCCATATATAAAGATGAGAAACTTACAGGTTATAGATTTAACCCCAGAACGAACAGTAATATTTATCTTAGAGCGGGACTTATTCCCGGTGAGGTCGTCATTAAAATAAACGGACAACCTCTTGACGACACCGCAACAGCAGATAAATACATTGAACAACTGGCAAGCCTGAGGGATGTACAACTTACCGTTCTGAGAGAAAGCCAACTTCAGAATATCTATATAAATTTAGCCACTATCGAAACATCGTTGGATACTGAAAGTCATGAAGAAGTTCATTAACCCTCTCTTAGTAAAGGCATGCATATTATTTGCTACCCTTCCAGGAATTGTACATGCGGAAGAATTTACTGCGAGTTTTAAGGGCACGGATATTAAAGAGTTTATTGATACGGTAAGCAAAAATCTGAATAAAACTATTCTTATCGATCCTTCCGTGCAGGGGACTGTTTCTGTCAGAAGTTATGATGTCTTGAATGAAGAACAATACTATCAATTTTTCCTAAGTGTGCTGGATATCTATGGTTTTGCGGTGATCCCCATGGATAACGGGCTACTGAAGGTCGTACGTTCAGCGAATGCCAAAATGTCTGGTGTTCCCGTCGCGGATAAAAACAGTCCCGGTAAGGGAGATGAAATTGTTACCCGCGTCATTACGCTTGTTAACGTGCCGGTCAGAGAACTGGCGCCTTTGCTTCGCCAGATGAATGACAGTACAGGCGTAGGGAATGTTGTTCATTACGAACCCTCCAATGTTTTGCTTCTGACTGGCCGGGCATCGGTGGTCAACCGGCTCATTAATCTGGTCGAACGCGTTGACGCGATGGGCAACCAGCAAAGACAAACCATCAAACTAAAATATGCTTCTGCTCCCGAAATGGCTGAGATGATGAACAACCTGGTTCGTGAAGAATCAAAAGGACAATCATCATCCATATTACAAGCCAAAATTGTCGCCGATGAAAGAACCAACACGCTCATTGTCAGCGGGCCAGAGAGCGTACGAAGCCGCGCAGCAAAACTGGTTAATCAGCTGGATAAAGACCAGTCTTCTCAGGGCAACACCCGTGTTTTCTATCTGAAATATGCCAAAGCGGAAAAGATCGTTCCCGTTCTGACAGGCATTACTCAGGAGATGAAAGAAGGCAAAACTGCTCAGACTTCGGCAGCCTCTAACAAACCTATGAGCATCACGGCTGATGAGCAAACCAACTCCATCGTTATTACTGCTCAGCAAGATGTGATGCAGTCACTTGAGCAGGTCATCACCAAGCTTGATATCCGCCGGGCACAGGTGCTAGTCGAGGCCATTATTGTTGAAGTACAGGATGGTAACGGGCTCAATTTGGGTATCCAGTGGAGTAACAACCAGGTTGGTGGAACACAATTTACCGGTACAGGCGCGCCAATATCGACCGTTGCACCCGGAGTACGTCAGTACAAAAAAGAAGGCGTTATCAGCAGCGATAACCCTCTGAGCAGCACTTTGCAGACCTTCAATGGCATGACCGCAGGCTTCTTTAGCGGTGACTGGAACGTCTTACTCACTGCGTTATCTACCAGTAATAAAAACGATATTCTTGCCACGCCAAGCATTGTCACCCTTGATAATAAAGAAGCCTCATTCAATGTCGGTCAGGAAGTCCCTTCCCTTTCCGGCTCACAAACCACGTCTGGCGATAACATTTATAGCAGTGTGGTTTACAAAACCGTCGGCACAAAATTAAAGGTCACACCGCAGATCAATGAAGGTGACTCTGTCCTGATGGACATCGAACAGGAAGTTTCCAGCGTTGATACTTCAACTAACTCGACTCTTGGCCCCACCTTCAATACCCGAACCATTTCTAATGCCGTGCTGGTTCGTACGGGTGAAACTGTGGTTCTGGGCGGCTTACTGGATGACAGCACCAAAGAAACCAAATCCAAAGTGCCGCTGTTGGGTGATATCCCATGGGTAGGCAATTTGTTCCGCTACACCAGCACTGAATCAGCAAAACGTAATCTGATGGTATTTATCAGGCCGACCATTATTCGCGATGATGAAGTTTACTCTTCCCTTTCCAATAAGAAATATTCGCATTTTCAAAAGCTTCAGAAAACACGTCAGGCTGAAGATCATGAAGATCTGCTCACACCCAATACTCGTTCTGTTTTGCCTGACTACCCTGAGAATAAAGCGCCAAAAACCGCCATACCGGCCACGCCTAATACCGGCAAACCTCGTAATCCGTTTAGTGGATAAGCCATGAACAAGGATAACGAATTGTCACAAAAATCCGCTGTAGAACAATCAGTTCCTGTTCTGCCTTATGCTTATGCCAAACAAAAAGGCGTCACGCGGCTTAATGACGTGCTTTTTTGCCGTCAGGACATTTCAGTGGAAACCCTGCTCGAGGCACGTCGGGTTATGGGGGAAATAACGTCAGTCGAAATAGTGGAAACTACGCTGTTCGATGAAAAGTTATCCGCAACCTATCAGCGTAGCAGCGGCGAATCGCAACAAATTATTGATGATATTGATAACGAGGTCGATCTTCTGTCTTTGTCTGAGGAATTACCGGATAACGAAGATCTGCTGGCCAGTGATGAGAATTCGCCGATCATCCGCCTGATTAATGCAGTGCTTTCTGAAGCCGTCAAAGAGGGCGCTTCGGATATTCATATCGAAACCTTCGAACGCATGCTCAGTATCCGGTTTCGTATCGACGGTGTATTACGGCAAATCCTGCAACCTGCCCGCAAGCTGGCGCCTTTTCTGGTATCGCGTATCAAGGTGATGGCAAAACTGGACATCGCCGAAAAACGTTTACCTCAGGATGGGCGTATTTCGCTACGTATTGGTCACCGGGCGATCGATATCCGCGTATCGACCATTCCTGCTCAATATGGTGAACGTGTCGTGATGCGTCTTCTGGATAAAAATAATTTATGCCTCGATATTTCACAACTGGGTCTGTCTAGGCAGGATGAACAACAGCTGTCGGCATTAATCCATAAACCTCACGGGATTATTCTGGTCACCGGGCCGACTGGCTCAGGTAAAAGCACGACCCTGTACGCCGTTCTCTCGGCCCTCAACAATAACGAGCGTAACATTCTCACCGTCGAAGACCCGATTGAGTATGAACTGGAAGGTGTGGGGCAAACACAAGTTAACCCCCGCGTCGATATGACATTTGCTCTCGGTTTGCGGGCGATTTTGCGTCAGGACCCGGATGTCGTCATGGTCGGTGAGATCCGCGATAATGAAACAGCTCAAATCGCGGTACAAGCTTCACTGACCGGCCATCTGGTGATGTCAACCTTGCATACGAATAGTGCCGTCGGTGCCATCACCCGCTTACGGGATATGGGTCTGGAGCCTTTCCTTCTCGCCTCTTCGTTATTAGGTGTAGTAGCTCAGCGACTTGTGCGACGTCTGTGTCCGCATTGTGCACGGCCGTTCCCGTTAGAGGAGTCTCACCTTCCTTTATTCCACTTTCTGCCTGAGCCACCCTCCTCTGTTTTTAAAGCTGTAGGATGTTCTCATTGCCATTTCACAGGCTATAAAGGCAGGGCCGCCATCCACGAATGTATGGTGGTTGATAACGCTATACGTCAGGCAATTCATGAGAATCAGGATGAATTTTCCATTGAGAATATTCATCGCAAAACCGCCCGAAGCTTGCGGGAAAATGGCCTGCTTAAAGCCATCAGCGGCGAGACTACACTGGAAGAAGTGATCAGAGTTACTGCTGAACAAGAGATAGCGACACAGGGAACAATCTCATGAGTCGCTTCGCCTTTCATGCTACCTCCCCGACGGGCAAAACGCAGCGGGGAGTCATTGACGCTGATTCTCTGCGTCTGGCGCGTCAGATTGTGCGTGAGCGGGGTTTAACACTTCTTGAAATAAAGCCGGTTGGCAACCCGCTGATAGCTGGAAATAGTAAAAGTAAGGGATTGAAAACGCGTGTCCCCTCACATGCTGTTTCACTGTTTTCGCGCCAGCTCGCCACATTAACCAATGCAGCCCTGCCCGTAGAAGCCGCACTTGCCGTCATTGCCCGGCAAACCGAGCACGCCGGACTGACGCAAGTGCTCACCACCGTTCGTAACAAAGTGGTGGAAGGGTATACACTTGCCGATGCGTTATCTGATTTTCCTCGCATATTTGATCCGATGTTCAGGACTCTGGTCACCGCAGGTGAAAGAACGGGTCAACTCGGCACCGTACTGGAGAAAATGGCGGATTATTATGAAATCCGCCAGCAGATCAAAAGCAAGTTGTCACAAGCCATGATCTATCCGGCCATGCTCACCCTGGTTGCCATTCTGGTGATCGTCATTTTACTGGTTGCCGTTGTCCCGCAAATCATTGAGCAGTTTGTGCATATGAAACATACGCTGCCTGTGACCACCCGTATTTTAATCGGTGTCAGCGGTTTCCTGGAACGTGAATGGTGGCTGATTGCCATCGTGGTTATCGCTGGCATCGGTACCTTCAGGCTAGCTCTGCGCCGTAAAAATAATCGTATGCGTTTTCATACGATGTTGCTTGGCGTTGTCGTGGTCGGGCCGCTGATCAGGGCCATCAATAGTGCCCGATATGCCCGCACTCTCAGTATCTTGCAATCGAGCGGTGTTCCTTTACTTGATGCGATGAAAATCTCAACAGAAGGGATAACTAACCTGCGGATCCACTATTTACTTACTCAGGCGGCAGAACATGTTCGTCAGGGCAGTTCGCTGTTTGCTGTTCTGGAACAAACCCGTCTCTTCCCTCCCATGATGCTTTACATGATTGCTTCCGGCGAGCAAAGCGGACGTCTTGGCGAGCTTATGGCACACGCGGCCGACAATCAGGACAAGCTGATGCAGCACCGGCTTTCAATGGTATTAGCACTGTTTGAACCCCTGCTGATTGTCACGATGGCCAGTATTGTTTTGTTCATCATCATGTCGATTTTACAACCGATTCTCCAGCTTAATAATCTGGTCAGTTAAAGGTACAACTCAATGTTAAATACTCAAAAAAATCATCCCGTTATTCCTAAGAAGCAACAAGGTTTTACATTAATCGAACTGATGGTGGTTATCGTCATTCTCGGCGTGCTGGCGGCGCTCGTTGTTCCTAATGTCATGGGCAACAAAGAACGGGCTGATACACAAAAAGCCGTCAGCGATATCGTCGCCCTCGAGAACGCCCTCGACATGTATAAGCTGGATAACCATCGCTATCCGACAACCGAACAAACTCTGGAAGCTCTTGTCACTTTACCTACCCTGAGTCCATTACCAACCAATTACCGTAATGACGGGTATATAAAGCGTTTACCCGCTGACCCCTGGGGCAACGAATACATGTTAGTCAGCCCGGGTGAACATGGGGCTATCGATGTTTTTTCTGCCGGGCCTGACAGTGAGCCCAACACTGCGGATGACATCAAGAACTGGGTTGAGAAGGATCAGTAACTTTGTCCGCAGCCAAACAATCCGGCTTTACGCTGCTGGAAATACTGATGGTGTTGGCTATTTTCGCTATTGCAGCAGGGGTAGTCATCATGGTTTTACCGTCTGACAACTCACAAATTCAACGCGCTGAGCAAATGAAAACAGTGATGGAATATGCTTCTGAGCGTGCCGTGTTGGAAGGAAAGCCGCTCGGGATTTCTTTAACGGCCGGCGCTTATCGGTTTGTGGTTTTAGGTGGCACGCTACCGTTAATACCACAAACACGTGAGCCTCAGTGGGAAGAGATTGAATCTTCCCGCATGCCTGTCAGCGGTGAATTAGCGGGAAACGAAACCCTTTCGCTCAGCCCGTTCGCACTCAATAAATCAATCAACCGTCCACCACAGATTGTTTTTATGCCCGACGGAACACTTTCAGTATTTGAACTCAGTTTCACTTCGTCTGCATCGGAACCGGCTTGTTGCAGCATCATTTCTGAAGGACGACTGCCACTGATATTACATGTCAGAAGGTCTGAAAAATAATGTGCATATCTTCAACACCTGACGCTAAAAATCAGCAAGGTATGACCCTGATAGAAGTGATCATTGCCCTTGGCATCTTTGCCACGGCTGCGCTGGCGTTACTGAACAGTATGAGTTCGCAAATGAGCGCTGTAGACCATCTGCAAACTTCTCTCTTTGCCAGCTGGGTTGCTGAAAATACGCTGATAGAAGCACAGATCAAATCTGCGAAAAAAGAAAAAGGACAAGTGGCACTGGCCGGCCAGGAGTGGTTCGTTGAACAGCAAGTCACACAAGATAAAAACAACAAAATTAGCCAGAACCAGGTACAGGTTTTTCAGGCTGAAGATACACGTTCGCCGCTCCTTTCCGTTAGCAGCTGGACTCAGATAATGGCAAAAAAACCATGAGCAGCCAGCCGGTAGGCAAACAACAGGGGTTCACGCTGATTGAAGTTATGATTGCGATGGCGATATTTGCACTATTAAGCCTGCTGGCTTATCAGATCCTTTCCGCATCCGTAAAAAACAGTGAAATGGCGCAAGAACACACGGCAAGACTGACCGCGATTCAGACAGCATTTTCTTTGATGGAACGGGATCTCACCCAGATATTGCCCCGGAAAATCGCTGAGAAAGAGGCTTTTTTATCCGCCTCTGAGACGTCATTAAGTTTTACTACCATTGGTAGTTATTCTGCCTCAGCACCCTTATCTGCCAGTGACCTTATCCAGGCTACCTGGACATTTACCCACCACACACTAACGCGAAGTGCACAATCTCTTCCTTCCCGGCCACTGAAAGATTCTTCACCGATTCCCGCCGTTACCCTGCTGACAGGTGTGAACTCTCTGCATTGGCGATTCTATACCGGCAACTGGAGCAATAACTGGAACAACAAGAATGCTTTTCCCAACGTTATTGAACTCGTTGTCACGCTGGACGACATAGGAGAAATACGTCGGTTATTTCTTCTGCCTCAAACCATTGAGGAGATGAATACTGAATCAGCGGAAAAAGCGCCGGAGCAAAGCGGTACGGAATCCGCCGCTCCGATGCCCTTAAACGGGGAGAGCGTCATTAATGAGTAAGCAACAAGGTGTAGCACTACTGATTGTTTTAATGATCCTTGCCATTATGGCTGCATTGGCAGCAAAAATGACGCTGCAATTTCAGGTCAGCCATCAGCGCCAAAGCTGGTTGCTCAATCAACAGCAATTACGCTGGCTAACCTTTGCCGCCGAAGAAATTGCTTTGCCGCAACTCCGAAATGAAATGATTGAAAATCCTACCCGCAACAGTCTTGATCTATTTGCTGTTCAGCAAGGTAACTTCACCGGACAGGACGGGTTTTCAGTGGACTATATTATTGCGGATGGACAAAACTGTTTTAACCTTAACAGTCTGCGTAATAACGCACCTGATACGAAGTCAGAGGATGAACCGTACAATACGCAGGTACTGAAACAGCTTCTTCTCAATGCGCAGGCAACATCCGTTGAAACTGAACGGTTCGTTGATACTCTCAGCGATTATCTGGATGCCGATAACGAAGCCCGAACTTCCGGTGCTGAATCCGGGTATTACGAAACGCTGGCAATGCCCCGCGCTGCAGCTAACCAACGTCTTTTTTCCCTGAATGAACTGGCGTTACTCCCCGATCTTCCTCGTCTGCCACTCAACCAGATCCGCCAACAGCTTTGCATCCTCCCCGAAGAGTCTCAGCAAATTAACATCAATACGCTGACCGAAGAGCAGGCCCCCCTGTTGAGCGCCTTATTTCTGGGAGGGATTAATCAGGAGGACGCGATGGCATTAATTTCAGCGCGGCCACGCAGAGGCTGGGTTTCTGTTGACGCTTTTCTGAAAGAGGCAAAAAAACAGCGATTTACGCTGGAAATCCAAAGCAGTCAATTAAAGCCTCTGCTGACGGTACGCAGCCAGTACTTCGTACTCTATACGCTAGGGCGGTTTGAAGAACAGCAAAATGCTATGACCAGTTTTGTGCAATTCAATCCAAAGGATTCAAAAATCACAATTTATCAGCGACGCTATCGGGTAATTGAGTAAATGGAACAACTTCATCTGGCCAACAGGCTATTTATCAGGGCTGGCACTTCGCCAGAGCACTCAGTTTATTGGTTCGCGGATCAGGCAGAATGTGATGAAGATATTCATTGCCTGCCGGATACAGGACATTTATCAGCACTCGCCACACAACCTGCGGCACAAAATGTTTGTCTGTTCATCCCGGCCAGTGAAGTCATTTTTCGCCAGATCGTACTGCCTCAGCGCGCGAGTAAAATTACCCGCCAGATGATTGGTTATCTGACTGAGGAAAGTATTGCCGGCGATATCGACACATTGCATTGGGTGGAACTTTATCGTGAAGAGCAGACACTATTTGTGGCGGGTATTGAAGCAGATTATTTAAAAAATTGTCTGCAGCGATTTAGCGATGCAGGACTGACAATAAAGCACATTTATATTGATGCCTTGCTGCTGCCATGGCATGAAGAAGGCTGGTCGATAATGAGGCTTGATGAGCACTGGATCCTTCGACAATCAGAATACTCAGGCTGCCAGGTTGAGCAGGTCTTGCTCGATACGCTGCTTAAAATTGCAACGCCGGAAACCTTATATTATTACGGGGAGGAACAAGAAATCTCTTCTGACTGGGTACGCGCTGACCTGCCTTTCCATCCCCTGATTATGATGAAAAATAATTCTTCATCTGCAGTAAACCTGCTGCAGGGAGAGTTCGCCGTGCGTAAAGAGGAACCCGCCTGGGGGCGGCATCTTCAACGGGTGGCAGCAAGCATGATGATATTCACGGTAATAGTGATGATCAGTGCCAAACTTTTTACCTGGTGGCAGGTTTCACAGCAAGAATCGTTACTGAAAAACGAGATGCTGGCACTGCATCAGACCTGGTTTCCGCAGGACAAGCACACCCGTAATGTAAAGTTCTATTTTGAACAAAATATCAAAAAGGCGCCCACGGCCTTTCTTCCTGCACTGGCGAAGCTCACCGCTTACCAGCAGGAGATCCCGCAAATTACCATCGATAAATTAGATTTTCAGCAAAAGACCAAGCAGTTCACCCTGCAGGTGACGACTGATGACCGGGCGGCGATTGATGATTTTGTCGAACGGACAGACAGCGATTTTCACTTTGCTATTTCAAATTTAGCTACGTCTTCAGCGGGCATCACCGCTACGCTGACTCAGCGGAGTAATTCATGAAACAGTGGCTGATGCTTAAAGATAAACGAGAAAGATGGCTAATACTGATTGCCGCGTTTCTATTGGCAGTGGCTTGTGTCTGGTACGGCATTTTGACCCCGCTCAACAGCCGGATCGCCCAATCCCGGGTACGGATCAACACGCAACACCACCAGCTTGAATGGATGGTTCAGCAGACACAACAGCTCGGCGCGCCTTCAGGAGGGAAGGTCCAGAAAGATAAACTGACGGAAGCCATCAATACCTCAGCGACACATTTATCCCTGCAATTGCCTCAGCTCCTCGCAGACGAACGGGGGATTACCCTCAGCTACGAGCAGATTTCTTACGCCGAACTTTTGCGCTGGCTTGAAGTTCTCAGCCAGGAATACGATATTCAGGTCGTGGCAATAACGATAGTGACGGGGACCGGGCAAACAGGCAGCGTAAGTGTTCCACAACTCACACTACGCTAAGCAGCAAAGCATTTCACATGAGCGAGGGATGGCAGCACATGGCACATATCACTTCATTATACGGCGGATTTTATCATACCGCTGTCGCCATATTAGGGTTGCTGATGGGCAGCTTCTTAAACGTTGTCGTCTATCGCCTGACGCTGATGATTCAAAACAGCGGCGCACCGGCCGGCAGTCGCTTCAATCTGAGTTTTCCGGCATCGCACTGTCCGGCCTGTAAACATTCACTGAAATACTGGCAAAACATACCCTTGCTGAGCTGGCTACTGTTAAGAGGAAGATGTCATTATTGTGGTATCGCTATTTCAAAGAGATACCCTTTCACTGAAATCATTTGCGCAGCCCTGTTTCTCGGCATCTCCTTCTTATTTGTAACCCCCGTGAGCCTGGTAAGTGCACTGCTATTGTTCTGGTTTCTTTTGGCGCTAAGCCTGATAGACCTCGCCACTTACCTGCTTCCGGACCGGCTGACGCTGCCATTACTCTGGGCAGGGTTACTCATTCACTCCGTAGCGGGCAATGTTTCGCTTCAGGATTCAGTCTATGGTGCTGCTGCCGGCTATATTGCACTGTGGACTTTATACTGGGGAGTCAAATTAGTCAGTGGCAAAGATGGGATGGGATATGGTGATTTCAAACTATTGGCGGCGCTAGGCGCCTGGGTCGGCTGGCAGATGTTACCCTGTTTGTGCATTCTGGCCGCGCTGACAGGCATTGTGTTCGCGCTGATCCGTGTGGTTTTTTACAAATTGCCGGGGCAAATACCTTTCGGCCCCTGCCTGGCTCTGGCAGGCGCACTGGTTTACATCAGCCAGGAAAGCAAAACCCTCTGGCTGATGTTTAGCTAAAACACCCGAGATTATTGCGACTCTTCTTTCAGCTGAGACTGGATGTAATTCTGAATGCCAATACGCCCGATGAGTTCCAGTTCAGTTTCCAGCCAGTCGATGTGATGCTCTTCATCAGCAAGGATAGTAATCATTAAATCGCGGCTGACGTAATCATGCACCGAGTCGGCATAGGCAATGCCTTCGCGTAAGTCTTTCGCCCCTTCAAGTTCCAGCAGCAAATCAGACTTCAGCATTTCCTCAACATCTTCGCCGATATTGAGCTTGCCAAGATCCTGCAAGTTAGGAATGCCTTCCAGGAAAAGGATCCGCTCAATATAGATATCGGCGTGCTTCATTTCATCAATGGATTCGTGATATTCGATACCGTTGAGGCGCATCAGCCCCCAGTTCTTAAACATGCGGGCATGCAAAAAATACTGATTGATGGCAACCAGTTCATTTCCAAGAAGTTTATTGAGGTGAGCAATGACTTTTTTATCGCCTTTCATAGGTAACTCCTCCGTTCCGGTACCTAAAGCGTAGATCCGGTTCAGAGTAAGTCAAAGAAAACACCTACTTTTTAGCGATGTATTTCAGGCGATATTGTCTAGCTGCGGTATCTGCTGTAATTCGTCTTCCATTATCTGGCGCGCAACACGTACACACTTACCGCACTGCGTACCGACAGGAACAAAGTTTCTGAGTTGCTGAAACGTCTGAGGCTGATAACGACGAACCACCTGCCGTATCGTTTTATCACTGACACTGTTGCATAAACACACGTACATAGAAACCACACATCGCATAAAACTTAAGCTAACTGTAAATGAGAATGGTTAGTATTGCAAATCTCATCGCCAACAAATTTCTGGTCACCGTACTTGCAGAAAAGGGCCGGTCCCCGTCGGGAAGCCAGCCCTTACCTTCATGTTATTACATTATTCTTAAATCCATATTTCATGAAAATGAAATATTACTTTTTCAGTACTTCCGGTGTAACCGTCAGATGCGATAACACTTTCAGACGTTTTGCGCCTGACGTGCTTCCATCAGCAAGAACAAATGAAAACTCGTCGCCTGCTTTTGCTCTCGCATAATCATAGGTTGAATAAAGGTGATTTAAAGCATATTCACCCCACGCGTCGCTGTATTTACTTGCGTTTTTACTCACCCTATCCATCAGATAAAATGAACCTGAGAGTTCCGAACTGGTAATTTTTCCATTGCTGTCTTTATGGTCAATAACCAGATTCAGGTATTGCCGTGATTGCATAAGCTCCGTATCAAGTACCACGTTGAAGGCTAACTGGCCATGCCATTCATCAAAATAAGTTTTTTGCACATCCTGAATATCAGCAGTATTTAGCATGTCCTGAGTCGTAGTGAAACTCCCATACACTTTACTTTCATCTTCAGCATCAACAATACTCACCAGTGAAGCTGGTTCCAGACCAAGGCCGACCGGCATGCAGAGAGAGATGGTTTCTCCACCGGTATCTGCTACACCACAATTGTGGGCATTCTGGCCTTTCCCTAAACCTGTTGAAAACAACACTCTACCTTCCGTGTTCTTAACAAAAAAATCAAATCTTCTATTATTATAGCTCGTGCGATCCATATCCCATTTGACGGTAACAGTCGCATTATCATCGGCAATGTTACGCCCGGTATGTAAGTTTGTAATATGCGGCTCATCAGCAGGTTTAGACAGAACACTTTTAACAATGGCGCCTAATTCATGTGATGAAGTATCACCACTCAGATCCCATATTATTGCCCCACCGAAGCCCTGTGCATTAATGTAATCTACTTTCTCCTGAACCGACTGCGGATCATCATAGGTGATAAATTCTTTTGTTTTAGCATTATAAAGATAAGGCACACCAGATTCGCTATCCCAGTAACGGGCATAATCCGCATTGGCCAGTTTATCTTTCAGTACATACCATGGATTGGTTCCGGTAAATTCTCCGACATCATCCCATGCACCATGAATCGATGCAGAACCCGTTGCGAACAGACCTGGAAGACCAGGGATGATTTCAGTGGCTGCCACATCACCCCATGCACGACCATAATAAGGAATACCCATCATCAGCTTACTCTTCGGAACCTGCCAGGTGGTGGCGTATTCCTGCATTGCTGAGGAAACATTGAGTTTAGGATCAGCATCCTGGCGGTTGGCATATAATGGAGCATTATGACCGGTGATAGGATCAAATGCGCCGTGTATGTCATAGGCCATGACGTTTACTGAATCCAACAGTGGCGTAGTTTCGGCAGGGTTTATGAATTCTATATTCTTATGATTCGTGGTGACGGCTGCCGATAACTGGAAATAAATATCATTTTGTAAACCAGCAGTATCGAGCTTGCTGCGTAAAACTTTAATCAGGTTGGTAAATTGTGCTTTTTCCTGATCATTATCTGGATATTCCCAGTCAATATCTACGCCATGGAATTTCCATTTCAGCACATAATCTACAATACTTTGCGCTAAACGTTCAGTACCTTCCTGGGTTGCTGTTGCCGCTTCGAACACACCTTCTTGTGAATTATCCCACCCGCCTATTGATAACATATTAGTGATACCGCGGTAGTTGGCGATATCCGCAATTTCTTTCATCAACTCTGGCGCTTTAGCCGTATCATGAGCCGTAATGACACCATTCTTTATCACAGCAAAACCATAGTTCAGATGTGAAATCTGGTCAGTCGCAATCTTATCCGGTGTAAAGTAGTTATGAGCCTCGTAAACTCCCCACTCAGGGAAATACCCGATAACTTTCCGCTGAGCGGCAACTTTGGCCTTAGTGTCTGCCTGATACTGCAGTGCTTTTTCCCCAGTCCATGGCGTAAAATAGTAAGTCCCTAAAATATTAGACTGAAGGTTTGTTGGCTCACCTTTCAACCAGACTGAATTTTCGCCAGGAATTTCTCCCGGATTCGCCCACCATTGGTTTGTCCAGTAGTAGCCATTGTAGCGAACTTTTGTTTGAGGGGTGCTGTATGCCTTATCCGCATCATAGCTCGGGGTATTGATAACGTTATAATCTAAATTCGCAACAACAACCGTTTCCCTGCCAGGGAAATTATTCCCTACCCCGTATGATTCTCCATCAGTGGTAGTTCCAAATACTAACCAGGTTGCACCATTATCTGTTGTGCGCATCATAGTGGCACCATTGGTGCCCTCAATCTGGTTGGTATCATCATTGGCTTTTAATTCTGCCATTGCTGAGGCAGAAACGAGAGACAACGACACCAATGCGGCGATATATTTCAGCTTCATAAATAATCCTTATTTATATATCCAATATTAATAGAATGACTGATAATTTCCATTATCAAAATAATCATACCAATTATTATTTTTTGTGAATAATTCAAATAAAGTATATGAAAGCATCTTTGATACATTAAAAGTATATTTAAATTATTTAATAATGAGAGGGATTGAGAATATACGCCGCGTTAATATATGCAGGATCTATTTTTAATAGATAAAAATAACGAGAGGAAATATATGATATAAAAAAAGGGTGCCGAAGCACCCTTTTATTTTGCATAAACTATCAGCGATTAAGCGATAACTTTAGCAACAACACCAGCACCTACAGTACGGCCGCCTTCACGGATTGCGAAACGCAGACCGTCATCCATCGCGATTGGGTGGATCAGCGTAACAACCATGTTCACGTTGTCACCAGGCATTACCATCTCAACGCCTTCTGGCAGTTCGATAGTACCGGTCACGTCAGTTGTACGGAAGTAGAACT
>NZ_JBLZQF010000018.1:0-27237 GCF_049199325.1 Rahnella sp. PD4
AGTTCTACTTCCGTACAACTGACGTGACCGGTACTATCGAACTGCCAGAAGGCGTTGAGATGGTAATGCCTGGTGACAACGTGAACATGGTTGTTACGCTGATCCACCCAATCGCGATGGATGACGGCCTGCGTTTCGCAATCCGTGAAGGCGGCCGTACTGTAGGTGCTGGTGTTGTTGCTAAAGTTATCGCTTAATCGCTGATAGTTTTTTGTCACTATTCGTTGACGCAATACACACTAAAAGGGCATCATTCGATGCCCTTTTTTCTACGCTGTGGCGCTAGAACCTATCTCATCAGCGATTTATACGTCATAATCACTGGTGAGATAGGCTCTGAGATATAGCGTAAAACACCGAATTGCGCTCAAGTAGAGCATCGATCGGTTTGGTTTGCCTCGCAATGCGAGGCAAAGTTGTTTGTTCTGAATCATTGTGACGGGTTGGTTTATGAGTGCGAATACCGAGGCTCAAGGGAGCGGGCGCGGCCTGGAAGCGGTAAAGTGGCTGGTTGTTGCCGTTTTGTTGGTTGTAGCTATTGTCGGTAACTATTATTACCGTGCATACAGCCTGCCGTTACGCGCGTTAGCCGTAGTTGTTATTATCGCAATTGCAGGCGCAGTGGCTTTACTGACCACTAAAGGCAAGGCAACAGTTGCGTTTGCTCGTGAAGCGCGAACTGAAGTACGTAAAGTCATTTGGCCAACGCGCCAGGAAACATTGCATACCACACTGATCGTTGCGGCGGTAACTGCCGTTATGTCTCTGATTCTGTGGGGGCTGGATGGTATTTTAGTCCGCCTGGTATCTTTCATTACTGGCTTGAGGTTCTAAATGTCTGAAGCACCTAAAAAACGTTGGTACGTCGTTCAGGCGTTTTCTGGCTTTGAAGGCCGCGTAGCGCAATCGCTGCGTGAGCACATCAAATTACATGACATGGAAGAACTGTTTGGTGAAGTCATGGTTCCAACCGAAGAAGTGGTTGAAATTCGTGGTGGCCAGCGCCGTAAAAGTGAACGTAAATTCTTCCCGGGTTATGTGCTGGTACAGATGGTAATGAATGACGCCAGCTGGCACTTAGTTCGCAGCGTTCCTCGTGTTATGGGCTTCATTGGCGGAACGTCAGATCGTCCTGCACCAATCAGCGATAAAGAAGTTGATGCGATCATGAATCGCCTGCAACAAGTGGGGGATAAACCACGCCCTAAAACATTGTTCGAACCAGGTGAACTGGTACGTGTTAATGACGGGCCGTTTGCAGACTTCAATGGTGTGGTCGAAGAAGTTGATTACGAGAAAAGCCGCCTGAAAGTGTCTGTTTCCATCTTTGGCCGTGCAACACCGGTTGAACTGGACTTCGGTCAGGTTGAAAAGGGCTAATACAACGTTCTAAATATTCGTTAGAACAGTTGTTGTACAAGGCGCGAAATTAAACTATAATTTCGCGCCTTTTGTTTTTATGTGCAGTCTTCTTGGCACATAAATGATAAAGAACAAAGTACTGTAAATAACGGGGAGCCTCTTCAAACAGGCGATATTACCCAAACGAGGATATTTACCATGGCCAAGAAAGTACAAGCCTACGTTAAGCTGCAAGTTTCAGCTGGTATGGCAAACCCAAGTCCGCCAGTTGGTCCAGCTCTGGGTCAGCAAGGCGTGAACATCATGGAATTCTGTAAGGCGTTCAATGCTAAGACTGATAGCATGGAAAAAGGCCTGCCAATTCCTGTTGTTATTACTGTTTATTCTGACCGTTCTTTCACCTTCGTTACCAAAACCCCTCCTGCAGCAGTATTGCTGAAGAAAGCGGCTGGTATCAAGTCTGGTTCCGGCAAGCCGAACAAAGACAAAGTAGGTAAAGTAACGAGTGCTCAGGTTCGTGAAATCGCAGAAACCAAAGCTGCGGACATGACTGGTTCTGACGTTGAAGCGATGATTCGCTCCATCGAAGGTACTGCTCGTTCCATGGGCCTGGTAGTGGAGGATTAATAAATGGCTAAGCTGACCAAGCGCATGCGCGTGATCCGTGACAAAGTTGATGCTACTAAACAGTATGACATCACCGAAGCCGTTGCTCTGCTCAAAGAGCTGGCCACTGCTAAATTCGTAGAAAGCGTTGACGTTGCTGTTAACCTCGGCATCGACGCTCGTAAATCAGATCAAAACGTTCGCGGCGCAACCGTACTGCCACACGGCACCGGTCGTTCTGTTCGCGTTGCCGTCTTCACTCAAGGTGCAAACGCTGAAGCTGCTAAAGCTGCAGGCGCTGAACTGGTTGGTATGGAAGATCTGGCTGACCTGATCAAGAAAGGCGAAATGAACTTCGACGTTGTTATCGCATCTCCAGATGCAATGCGCGTTGTTGGCCAATTAGGTCAGGTCTTGGGCCCACGCGGTCTGATGCCTAACCCGAAAGTCGGTACTGTAACCCCTAACGTTGCTGAAGCGGTTAAGAACGCTAAAGCAGGTCAGGTTCGTTACCGTAACGACAAAAACGGCATCATCCATACCACTATCGGTAAGGTTGATTTCGAATCCGACAAGCTGAAAGAAAACCTGGAAGCTCTGTTGGTCGCTCTGAAAAAAGCGAAGCCTTCTCAGGCTAAAGGCGTTTTCATCAAGAAAGTAAGCCTGTCCACTACCATGGGCGCGGGTCTTGCTGTTGATCAAAGCGGCCTGAGCGCAACAGTTAACTAATTAACTGCTGACGTTTATCGCTTTACGCGGGCGATAGATTTGTCTAGAATCTATGGCCCGTTGTTTCGTTAATGCGAAACCAAGATTTTTCGGTTGGAGCCTGGCCTATCCAGGCCTCCGTCCAAGACCGCAGGTGCCCCGAAAAGGGCTTAATCCTTCCTGCGTAGACGGTGACAGAGCCTGAAGAAAATATTTCTTTGTCTTTTTTATAAAGAATTAAGATTTGTCTTTGCTGGATTCTCTGCTCACCGTGTTTGAACGCTTGATATCGATTCTCGATAACAAGTGATGTGAGTTCCGGGGATTTTCCCCGGCTAAATCCAGGAGCAAAAAGCTAATGGCATTAAATCTTCAAGACAAACAAGCGATTGTTGCTGAAGTCATCGAAGTAGCCAAAGGCGCGCTGTCTGCGGTTGTTGCGGATTCCCGTGGCGTAACTGTAGATAAAATGACTGAACTGCGTAAAGCAGGTCGTGAAGCTGGCGTTTACATGCGTGTTGTTCGCAACACCTTGATGCGTCGCGTCGTAGAAGGTACTCAGTTTGAGTGCCTGAAAGACACGTTTGTCGGTCCAACCTTGATTGCATTCTCTACTGAACACCCAGGCGCTGCTGCCCGTCTGTTCAAAGATTTCGCTAAAGCGAATGCAAAATTTGAGGTTAAAGCTGCGGCCTTTGAAGGTGAGTTTATCTCTGCGGCTCAAATTGACCGCTTGGCAACTCTGCCTACTTACGAAGAAGCAATCGCACGCCTGATGGCAACCATGAAAGAAGCCTCTGCAGGCAAATTGGTTCGCACTCTGGCTGCTGTACGCGATCAGAAAGAAGCTGCTTAATCAGCCTTTTTTATCTCGTTCATTTGCTTACGTATAAACTATTTCTGAATTCTAGGAACACTTGAAATGTCAATCACTAAAGAACAAATCATTGAAGGCGTTGCAGCTCTGTCTGTAATGGAAATCGTTGAACTGATCTCCGCTATGGAAGAAAAATTCGGCGTTTCTGCTGCTGCTGCTGTTGCAGGTCCTGCTGCTGCTGCTGAAGCTGTTGAAGAAAAAACTGAGTTCGACGTTGTTCTGGCCGCTGTTGGCGCGAACAAAGTTGCAGTTATCAAAGCTGTTCGCACCGCGACTGGCCTGGGTCTGAAAGAAGCTAAAGACCTGGTTGAGTCTGCTCCAGCAGCTCTGAAAGAAGGCATCAGCAAAGATGACGCTGAAGCTCTGAAAAAATCTCTGGAAGAAGCTGGTGCTTCTGTTGAAGTTAAGTAAGTTTAACTTCCCGGAGTGCAGTCTGTCCTAACAGGCTGATGGCTGGTGACTTTTTAGTCACCAGCCTTTTTGCGCTATAGAGTGTCAGTGATGTTTCACACTGTTTGAGCACTGAACTACTCTAATATCTCTTTCTATAGACGCCTTAATATATTGTTGCCTCTTGCTGTAGCTCATCTACAGATAACGCACAACGAAATGATTTAAGAGTGGTAGAAAACAGATATTGCGGAAAGCGTTTCTGCTTTCCGGTCGACATAAACGGTGTTGCATGAACTGTCCTTCTCAGGGCAGACAAGATTGGGTCACTGATCAGCGAGCTGAGGAACCCTATGGTTTACTCCTATACCGAGAAAAAACGCATTCGTAAGGATTTTGGTAAACGTCCACAAGTTCTGGACATTCCATATCTCCTTTCTATCCAGCTTGACTCGTTCCAGAAGTTTATCGAGCAAGACCCGGAAGGCCAGTACGGTCTGGAAGCTGCATTCCGTTCTGTATTCCCTATCAAGAGCTACAGCGGTAACTCTGAGCTGCAATACGTTAGCTACCGTCTTGGTGAGCCAGTATTTGACGTTAAAGAATGCCAGATCCGTGGTGTGACGTTCTCCGCGCCACTGCGTGTGAAACTGCGTCTGGTGATCTACGAACGCGAAGCACCAGAAGGTACGGTCAAAGACATCAAGGAACAAGAAGTCTATATGGGCGAAATTCCGCTCATGACCGAAAATGGTACCTTTGTGATTAACGGTACTGAGAGGGTTATCGTATCTCAGCTGCACCGTAGTCCGGGCGTATTCTTCGACAGCGACAAGGGTAAGACCCACTCATCGGGTAAAGTGCTTTATAACGCACGTATCATCCCTTACCGCGGTTCATGGTTAGATTTCGAGTTTGACCCGAAAGATAACCTCTTTGTGCGTATTGACCGTCGCCGTAAATTGCCTGCGACTATCATTCTGCGTGCATTAAATTACACGACTGAACAGATCCTTGACCTGTTCTTTGACAAGGTGACTTACCAGATCCGCGACAACAAGTTGCAGATGGAACTGGTACCTGAACGCCTGCGTGGTGAAACAGCTTCCTTTGATATCGAAGCTGACGGCAAAGTCTATGTAGAAAAAGGCCGCCGTATCACTGCCCGTCATATTCGTCAGCTTGAAAAAGACGAAATTCAGCGCATCGAAGTTCCTGTTGAGTACATCGCAGGGAAAGTGGTCTCTAAAGACTACATCGACACCAATACCGGTGAGCTGATCGTCCCGGCTAACATGGAATTGTCTCTGGATCTGCTGGCTAAGCTCAGCCAGTCCGGCCACAAAACCATTGAAACGCTGTTCACCAACGACCTCGATCATGGCGCTTACATGTCCGAGACTATTCGCGTCGACCCAACCAGCGATCGCCTGAGCGCACTGGTTGAGATCTACCGAATGATGCGTCCTGGTGAGCCACCAACGCGTGAAGCGGCTGAAAGCCTGTTCGAGAACCTGTTCTTCTCTGAAGATCGTTACGACCTGTCTGCAGTGGGTCGTATGAAGTTCAACCGTTCTCTGCTGCGTGATGAAATCGAAGGTTCAGGTATCCTGAGCAAAGACGACATCATTCAGGTTATGAAAAAGCTGATCGGTATTCGTAACGGCCAGGGCGAAGTGGACGATATCGACCACTTGGGCAACCGTCGTATTCGTTCCGTCGGCGAAATGGCTGAAAACCAATTCCGTGTAGGTTTGGTTCGTGTTGAGCGTGCGGTTAAAGAGCGTCTGTCTCTGGGCGACCTCGACACGCTGATGCCTCAGGATATGATCAACGCTAAGCCAATTTCGGCTGCGGTGAAAGAATTCTTCGGCTCAAGCCAGCTGTCACAATTTATGGACCAGAACAACCCGTTGTCTGAGATCACGCATAAGCGTCGTATCTCTGCATTGGGTCCGGGCGGTTTGACCCGTGAACGTGCTGGCTTTGAAGTTCGAGACGTACACCCGACTCACTACGGTCGCGTATGTCCAATCGAAACGCCAGAAGGTCCAAACATCGGTCTGATCAACTCCTTGTCTGTTTATGCACAGACCAATGAGTACGGTTTCCTGGAAACCCCTTACCGTCGCGTACGTGATGGTCTGGTGACTGATGAAATCAACTATCTGTCTGCTATTGAAGAAGGCAACTTCGTTATCGCTCAGGCGAACTCCAACCTGGACGAAGAAGGGCGCTTCATTGAAGACCTGGTCACTTGTCGTAGCAAAGGCGAATCCAGCCTGTTTAGCCGCGATCAGGTTGACTACATGGACGTTTCCACCCAACAGGTTGTTTCCGTTGGTGCTTCACTGATTCCATTCCTGGAACACGATGACGCCAACCGTGCATTGATGGGTGCGAACATGCAACGTCAGGCCGTTCCGACTCTGCGCGCTGATAAGCCGCTGGTGGGTACTGGTATGGAACGTGCTGTAGCGGTTGACTCCGGTGTTACTGCCGTAGCTAAACGTGGCGGTATTGTTCAGTACGTGGATGCGTCCCGTATCGTTATTCGTGTTAACGAAGAAGAGATGTACCCGGGCGAAGCAGGTATCGACATTTATAACCTGACCAAATATACCCGTTCTAACCAGAACACCTGCATCAACCAGATGCCGTGTGTGAATCTGGGCGAGCCAATCGAGCGCGGCGACGTGCTGGCAGATGGTCCGTCAACAGATCTGGGCGAACTGGCTCTGGGTCAGAACATGCGTGTCGCGTTCATGCCTTGGAACGGTTACAACTTCGAAGACTCCATCTTGGTCTCCGAACGTGTTGTGCAGGAAGACCGATTCACGACCATCCATATCCAGGAACTGGCCTGTGTGTCCCGTGACACCAAGTTAGGGCCTGAAGAGATCACCGCTGACATCCCTAACGTGGGTGAAGCTGCGCTCTCCAAACTGGATGAATCCGGTATCGTTTATATCGGTGCTGAAGTGACCGGTGGTGACATTCTGGTGGGTAAGGTTACGCCTAAAGGTGAAACCCAACTGACGCCGGAAGAGAAACTGCTGCGTGCGATCTTCGGTGAGAAAGCGTCTGATGTTAAAGACTCTTCTCTGCGTGTACCAAACGGCGTTTCCGGTACGGTTATCGACGTGCAAGTCTTCACCCGCGATGGCGTGGAAAAAGACAAACGTGCGTTGGAAATCGAAGAGATGCAGCTGAAGCAGGCTAAGAAAGACCTGACTGAAGAATTGCAGATCCTGGAAGCCGGTCTGTTTGCACGTATCCAGTCTGCGCTGGTTGCTGGCGGTGTTGAAGCTGACAAGCTGGGCAAATTGCCTCGCGACCGTTGGTTAGAACTGTCACTGACTGACGAAGACAAACAGAACCAACTGGAACAGCTTGCTGAACAGTACGACGAACTGAAATCCGAGTTTGAGAAAAAACTCGAAGCTAAGCGTCGTAAAATCACTCAGGGCGATGATCTGGCACCAGGCGTGCTGAAAATCGTTAAAGTGTATTTGGCCGTTAAACGTCAAATCCAGCCTGGTGACAAGATGGCCGGCCGCCACGGTAACAAAGGTGTTATCTCTAAGATCAACCCGATCGAAGATATGCCTTACGATGAAAACGGGACTCCGGTTGATATCGTACTGAACCCGCTGGGCGTTCCATCACGTATGAACATTGGTCAGATTTTGGAAACCCACCTGGGTATGGCCGCGAAAGGTATTGGTGAAAAAATCAATGCCATGCTGAAGAAACAAGAAGAAGTTTCTAAGCTGCGCGAGTTCATCCAGCGTGCCTACGATCTGGGCGACGATGTACGTCAGAAAGTGGATCTGAACACCTTCACCGATGATGAAGTATTGCGTCTGGCTGAGAACCTGAAAAAAGGTATGCCAATCGCAACACCAGTCTTCGACGGTGCGAAAGAGACAGAGATCAAGCAACTGCTTGAAATGGGCGGAATCCCAACCTCTGGTCAGATCACACTGTTTGACGGCCGTACCGGCGAGCAATTCGAGCGTCAGGTTACCGTCGGCTATATGTACATGCTGAAACTGAACCACCTTGTTGACGATAAGATGCACGCGCGTTCTACCGGTTCTTACAGCCTTGTTACTCAGCAACCGCTGGGTGGTAAAGCTCAGTTCGGTGGTCAGCGCTTCGGTGAGATGGAAGTGTGGGCACTGGAAGCATACGGTGCCGCTTATACCCTGCAGGAAATGCTGACTGTTAAGTCCGATGACGTGAACGGCCGTACTAAGATGTATAAAAACATCGTAGATGGCGATCATCGTATGGAACCAGGCATGCCGGAATCCTTCAACGTACTGTTGAAAGAAATCCGTTCTCTGGGTATCAACATCGAGCTGGAAGACGAGTAAGTACTCGAATTCGCACTGATCACAGGGGCACCTGCCTGTTAATCAATACAGACCAGGTGCCTAACAGGTCTAACCCGACGGGAGCCAATCCGTGAAAGACTTACTAAAGTTTCTGAAAGCGCAAACTAAGACCGAAGAGTTTGATGCGATCAAAATTGCTCTGGCATCGCCAGACATGATCCGTTCTTGGTCTTTTGGTGAAGTTAAGAAGCCAGAAACCATTAACTACCGTACGTTCAAACCAGAACGTGACGGCCTTTTCTGTGCCCGTATCTTCGGACCAGTAAAAGACTACGAATGCCTGTGCGGTAAGTACAAGCGTTTAAAACATCGCGGCGTGATCTGCGAGAAGTGCGGCGTTGAAGTGACCCAGACTAAAGTACGCCGTGAGCGTATGGGCCACATCGAACTGGCTTCCCCGACTGCACACATCTGGTTCCTGAAATCGCTGCCATCGCGCATCGGTTTACTGCTGGATATGCCACTGCGTGATATCGAACGTGTTCTGTACTTCGAATCCTATGTGGTTATCGAAGGCGGCATGACCAACCTCGAAAAACGCCAGATCCTGACTGAAGAGCAGTATCTGGATGCGTTGGAAGAGTTTGGTGATGAGTTCGACGCGAAGATGGGTGCGGAAGCCATTCAGGCTCTGTTGAAAAACATGGACCTGGAAGCAGAGTGCGAACAACTGCGTGAAGAGTTGAACGAAACTAACTCCGAAACCAAACGTAAAAAGCTGACCAAGCGTATCAAGCTGCTGGAAGCGTTCGTTCAGTCTGGTAACAAACCAGAGTGGATGATCCTGACCGTGCTGCCGGTATTGCCGCCAGATTTGCGTCCATTGGTTCCGCTGGACGGCGGCCGTTTCGCAACGTCAGATCTGAACGATCTGTATCGTCGCGTGATTAACCGTAACAACCGTCTGAAACGCCTGCTGGATCTGGCTGCGCCAGACATCATCGTACGTAACGAAAAACGTATGCTGCAAGAAGCGGTAGATGCTTTGCTGGATAACGGCCGTCGCGGTCGTGCAATTACCGGCTCTAACAAGCGTCCGCTGAAATCTCTGGCAGACATGATTAAAGGTAAACAGGGTCGTTTCCGTCAGAACTTGCTGGGTAAACGTGTCGACTACTCCGGTCGTTCCGTTATCACCGTAGGTCCATACCTGCGTCTGCATCAGTGTGGTCTGCCGAAGAAAATGGCACTGGAACTGTTCAAACCGTTCATTTACGGCAAGCTGGAACTGCGTGGCCTCGCCACCACCATCAAAGCCGCGAAGAAAATGGTTGAGCGCGAAGAAGCTGTCGTTTGGGATATCCTGGACGAAGTTATCCGCGAACACCCGGTACTGCTGAACCGTGCACCAACCCTGCACCGTTTGGGTATTCAGGCGTTTGAACCGGTTCTGATCGAAGGTAAAGCAATCCAGCTGCACCCGCTGGTTTGTGCGGCATATAACGCCGACTTCGATGGTGACCAGATGGCTGTTCACGTACCGTTGACGCTGGAAGCTCAGCTGGAAGCGCGTGCGTTGATGATGTCTACCAACAACATCCTGTCACCTGCGAACGGCGAGCCAATCATCGTTCCTTCTCAGGACGTTGTATTGGGTCTGTACTACATGACCCGTGACTGTGTTAACGCCAAAGGCGAAGGCATGGTTCTGACCGGTCCTAAAGAAGCTGAGCGTATTTACCGCGCCGGTTTGGCCTCTCTGCATGCGCGTGTCAAAGTGCGTATTACTGAAGAGATCAAAAATACCGAAGGCGAAGTTACGCATAAGACGTCGATTATTGACACGACTGTCGGTCGCGCCATCCTGTGGATGATCGTGCCAAAAGGTCTGCCGTTCTCTATCGTCAACCAGCCTCTGGGCAAAAAAGCTATCTCCAAAATGCTGAACACCTGTTACCGCATTTTGGGCCTGAAGCCGACCGTTATTTTTGCTGACCAGATCATGTACACCGGTTTTGCTTACGCTGCCCGTTCAGGTGCATCAGTAGGTATCGATGACATGGTAATCCCTGCGAAGAAAGCAGAGATCATCGAAGAAGCAGAAACTGAAGTTGCTGAAATCCAGGAACAGTTCCAGTCTGGTCTGGTAACTGCTGGCGAACGCTATAACAAAGTGATCGACATCTGGGCTGCGGCCAACGAACGTGTTGCTAAGGCAATGATGGAAAACTTGTCTGTTGAAGACGTCGTCAACCGTGACGGTGTTGTTGAACAGCAGGTTTCCTTCAACAGTATCTTTATGATGGCCGACTCCGGTGCGCGTGGTTCTGCTGCACAGATTCGTCAGCTGGCCGGTATGCGTGGCCTGATGGCCAAGCCGGATGGTTCCATCATTGAAACGCCAATCACCGCGAACTTCCGTGAAGGTCTGAACGTACTCCAGTACTTCATCTCTACTCACGGTGCTCGTAAAGGCTTGGCGGATACCGCACTGAAAACGGCGAACTCCGGTTATCTGACCCGTCGTCTGGTTGACGTGGCACAGGATCTGGTAGTGACCGAAGACGACTGTGGTACTCACGAAGGCATCATGATGACTCCGGTCATCGAAGGTGGCGACGTTAAAGAACCACTGCGCGAACGTGTACTGGGTCGTGTGACTGCAGAAGATATCCTGAAGCCGGGTACGGCGGATATCCTGGTTCCACGTAACACCCTGCTTCACGAGAAGACGTGTGATCTGTTAGAAGAGAACTCTGTCGACAGCGTGAAAGTACGTTCAGTCGTAAGTTGCGAAACCGACTTTGGTGTGTGTGCAAACTGCTACGGTCGCGACCTGGCACGTGGTCACATCATCAACAAAGGTGAAGCGATCGGTGTTATCGCAGCACAGTCAATCGGTGAGCCGGGTACCCAGCTGACGATGCGTACCTTCCACATCGGTGGTGCGGCATCTCGTGCGGCAGCGGAATCCAGCATTCAGGTTAAGAATACCGGTACCATTAAACTGAGCAACCACAAGCACGTTAGCAACTCTAACGGCAAACTGGTTATCACTTCCCGTAACACTGAGCTGAAATTGATCGACGAATTTGGTCGTACCAAAGAAAGCTATAAAGTGCCTTACGGTTCCGTGATGGGCAAAGGTGATGGCGCAGCAGTTAACGGCGGCGAAACCGTGGCTAACTGGGATCCGCACACCATGCCAGTTATCAGTGAAGTGAGTGGTTTCATTCGCTTTGCCGATATGGTGGATACTCAGACCATTACCCGCCAGACTGATGACCTGACCGGTTTGTCTTCTCTGGTTGTTCTGGACTCTGCAGAGCGTACCGGTAGCGGTAAAGATCTGCGTCCGGCACTGAAAATCGTTGATGCTAAAGGCAACGACGTATTGATTCCAGGTACTGATATGCCTGCTCAATACTTCCTGCCAGGTAAAGCGATCGTTCAGCTGGAAGATGGTACTCAGATCCACTCCGGTGACACCCTGGCGCGTATTCCTCAGGAATCCGGCGGTACCAAGGACATCACCGGTGGTCTGCCACGCGTTGCTGACCTGTTCGAAGCACGTCGTCCGAAAGAGCCTGCAATCCTTGCTGAAATCAGCGGGATCATCTCCTTCGGTAAAGAAACCAAAGGCAAACGTCGTCTGGTAATTTCTCCGTTGGATGGCAGCGATGCTTACGAAGAAATGATCCCTAAATGGCGTCAGCTGAACGTGTTCGAAGGCGAAGTTGTGGAACGTGGTGACGTCGTATCCGACGGCCCTGAGTCTCCGCACGACATCCTGCGTTTACGTGGTGTTCATGCGGTTACCCGCTACATCACTAACGAAGTGCAGGAAGTTTACCGTCTGCAAGGCGTTAAGATTAACGATAAGCACATTGAAGTTATCGTTCGTCAGATGTTGCGTAAAGGCACCATCGTTAGCGCTGGTGGCACTGACTTCCTGGAAGGCGAGCAGGCAGAAATGTCTCGCGTTAAAATCGCTAACCGTCAGCTGGAAGCTGAAGGCAAAATCACGGCAACCTTTACCCGTGATCTGCTCGGTATTACCAAAGCATCTTTGGCGACCGAATCCTTCATCTCTGCTGCATCGTTCCAGGAAACCACGCGCGTTCTTACTGAAGCCGCTGTTGCGGGTAAACGTGATGAACTGCGTGGCCTGAAAGAGAACGTTATCGTTGGCCGTCTGATCCCAGCCGGTACCGGTTACGCTTATCATCAGGATCGTGCACGCCGTAAAGCACAGGGCGAAGTGCCAGTTGTACCGCAAGTCAGTGCGGATGAAGCAACGGCTAACCTGGCTGAACTGCTGAACGCAGGTTTCGGTAACAGCGACGATTAATCGTCTTCTGTCGAAACGCATAAAACCGCCCCTTCGAGGGCGGTTTTTTTTTACCTGAAATTTGAGAAAGGACGTGGCGGGTAAAGAGGAGCCGGAACAGGAAACTGGACGATAACCTGTTCCGGCTATTTGGAAGCAGCGCCGGGATGAATGGCGCCGGCCAGTTGCGAATGTGCAGTGGCAAAGGCACATTAATGCCCCAGGACTGCTGGCGCGAGGAGCAAAATTGTTTTATGGAATCTGTATTCCTGAGAGTTTACTAAATTACCCTCCGGCGACATTTTCCTGCGAGACCCGCCCCAAAAAACTGTCCCAGTCTTTCCAGACCGGCTGCAGCCCGGCTTGTGTTAATGCCTCTGCGACACGTTGCGGGGATCGGTTATCGTGCGGTGCAAATTGCTCAAGTTCCGGATGATCATCGGCATAGCCACCGGGTTGTGTTTTAGATCCTGCGCTGACGGTGTTGATCGCCAGCGGGATGACATGATCGCGGAAGTAAGGTGATTCGCGCGTCGACAATGAAAGCTCGACATCCGGTGCCAGCATCCTGAAAGCGCATATCAGTTGTACAAGCTGGTTTTCTTCTAACAAAGAAGCTGGTTCGATACCGCCGGTACAAGGGCGCAATCTCGGAAATGCCACCGAATAACGGCTTTGCCAGTAGGTTTGTTGGAGGTACAACAAATGTTCGGCCACCATATAACTGTCCGTCCGCCAGTTGCCTGAAAGCCCAAACAGGGCCCCAAGTCCGATTTTATCGATCCTTGCCCGCCCGAGCCGGTCCGGTGTCTCCAGTCGCCAGAAAAAATCTTGTTTCTGTCCGCGAAGATGATGCAAGGCATAGGTCGGTGCGTGATAGGTCTCCTGATAAACCAATACACCGTCCAGCCCCAGCGTTTTCAGCTCGGCATATTCTTCCTGCTGTAGCGGCTGAACTTCGATCATCAGCGAATCGAAATGGCTTCTGATTGGCGGCAAATGGCGGCGGAAATAATCCATGCCGACTTTTCCCTTGTGTTCGCCGGTGACCAATAACAGATGTTTGAAGCCCAGCGCATTCAGCGCTTCACACTCCCGACTGATTTCATTTTCATCCAGCGTTTTACGTTTGATTTTATTGCTCATCGAAAAGCCGCAATATGTACATTCGTTGGCGCAAAGATTGGATAAATACAAGGGGGCGAAGAAATTCACCGTATTGCCGAATCGCTGACGTGTCAGTTGTTGAGCGCGTTGCGCCATAGTTTCCAGATAAGGCAGCGCAGCCGGAGAAATTAATGCCATGAAATCTTCACGGCTGATTTTGTTGCGGCTGAGCGCCTGTTCAACATCACGGGATGTTTTGCTGTTGATGCGTAGGGAAATATCATCCCAGTCCAGCATTGACCACACATCCGTAAAGTTATTCATAGGGATACCTGCGGAGCATTGAGGAAACCGGTCAGCGGACTTGACGCGCTGGCTTGCCGCTGCCTGCCACCCAGGCCGCTTTGACGGGCGATTGCGCCGGCCTGTACCGCCAGCCGGAATGCCGTTGCCATAGCAACCGGATCGCCTGCGACGGCTATCGCCGTATTGACTAATACAGCATCGGCCCCTATTTCCAGCGCTTCAGCGGCCTGGCTTGGGGCACCAATACCGGCATCAACGACGACCGGAATCTGTGCCTGCTCAATGATGATTTGCAAAAACTCACGGGTTTGCAGACCCTGATTGGAGCCGATCGGCGCACCCAGGGGCATGACGGCGGCACAACCGACTTCTTCCAGACGTTTACACAACACCGGATCCGCGCTGCAATACGGCAAAACAACGAATCCTTTTTTCACCAGAATCTCTGCGGCTTTCAACGTTTCTATGGCATCGGGCAGCAGGTATTTTACGTCTGGGTGAATTTCAAGCTTCACCCAGTTTGTTGCCAGTGCTTCTCTTGCCAGTTGTGCGGCAAATACGGCCTCCTCAGCTGTTTTAGCACCGGATGTGTTAGGCAACAAACGGACCCCGAGCTGCTGCAAAGGAAACAAAATGTCATCCCCTCCGCGACGCAGATCAACACGTTTCATCGCCATGGTCACCAGTTGAGTGCCGGATGCTTCCAGTGCCTGTTGCATTAACGCCGGGCTGGCGAATTTTCCCGTTCCGGTAAAAAGGTGTGACGTAAAGGTGGTATCAGCAATTTTTAACATATCAGCCTCCGGCTATCGCCTGAAAGAGCAGGATCTCGTCACCGTCTTCCAGTAAATGAGCAGGCCAGTTATCGCGGGGAATAATGACCTGATTAACCGCCAGTGCGCTGCCTGCAGGATTTAATGCCAGTAAACTGAGCAGGTTCAACAAGGTGAGCGGTTGACTGAATTGGTGTGGTACTTCATTGACCAGAATGTTCATGCGTGGCCTCCGCAGATGGCACAGGCTGATGAACGTGTGAGTTGCAGTGAACGCCAGTTTTGCGTTTTACCGTCGAACAGACGTAACTTTCCGCTCAGTACGGAAGGCAGTCCCGCCAGGATTTTTAGTGCTTCCAGCGCCTGCAATGTACCGATGGTGCCAACGACCGGGCCGAGCACACCTGATGTTCGGCAATTGCGCTGTACGGTTTCCTGATCCGGATACAAACAGGCGTAACAACCGTGTACATAAGGCGCTTCTAGCACCAGAAGCTGTCCGCTGAATCCGACGGCGCTACCGCTGATCAAGGTTTTTTTAGCCTCTACGCAGGCTTTATTAACCGCGTGCCGGGTTTCCATGTTATCGCTGCAATCTAAAACGATATCGGTGTCTGACACGGCACGGATCAACGCTTCGCCTGTCAGACGCTCCGTGATGGCCACGGCTTCGCAAAGCGGATTCAGACGCAGTAATTCACGTTTTGCCAGAACCGCTTTGGGCTGATCGAGATCTGCGGTGCGGTAGAGTATCTGTCGTTGAAGATTGGTGATGTGTAATTGATCGTCATCGGCCAGAACCAGCGTACCTACGCCTGCCGCTGCCAGATATAAGGCTGCCGGCGATCCCAGTCCGCCTAGCCCGACAATCAGGACTTTCGCCGCCTGTAGCTTTTCCTGTGCCTGCGGACCGAACTCCTCCAGCATCAGCTGACGGCTGTAGCGCATAAAAGCCGCATCGTTAAGCATCTTCCGGCACCTTACTGGCGCATAAAGCCAGTAATTCTGCGGTGGCTGCCCGCCAGTCTGCTGCCTGCGTAATGGCGCTGACGACGGCGATGCTGCCGACGCCGCAATCGAGAACCGACGGAGCACGTTCAATGCTGATCCCGCCGATGGCCACCGTCGGGAAGCTGCCGTTGAGTTGCCTGATGTGTCGGGCGAGTTCTTTCAGTCCTTGTGGCGCCGACGGCATATCTTTGGTCTGCGTCGGGAAGATATGACCGAGGGCGATGTAAGAAGGTTTCACGGCGACAGCGCGTGCCATTTCAGTATCATCATGTGTGGATACGCCCAGCCGTAAACCAGCCTGACGGATTGCCTCAAGATCGGCAGTATCCAGATCTTCCTGACCTAAATGCACACCATAAGCCTGATGCTTTATCGCCAGGCGCCAGTAATCATTGATAAATAACCGTGCCTGATATTTTTTGCCCAGCGCAATTGCATCAATAATTGCTGGCTCGACGTCCTCATCAGACAAATCTTTCACACGTAATTGCAACGTTTTAACGCCCGCATCCAGCAGGCGGGCAATCCATTCCACGGTATCCACGACCGGATATAAACCAAGGTGGAACGGAACGGCAGGAAAGGGTTGAGCGGACTGATTCATTGGTTGTTCTCCGTGCTGAGATTGTCGGCCGGATGATAAAGCTCGCTGCCGCGTGAACGGAATTCGGCAGACATCTGTGCCATACCGGATTCAATAACTTCAACCGGCTGGGCTTTGGCTTCCAGTGCGGCGGCATAATCGCGCACTTCCTGAGTGATTTTCATGGAGCAGAATTTCGGACCGCACATTGAGCAAAAGTGTGCCACTTTGCCGGATTCCTGAGGCAGCGTTTCATCGTGATAGGCACGAGCCGTTGCCGGATCGAGAGCCAGATTAAACTGGTCTTCCCAGCGGAATTCGAACCGTGCTTTTGACATAGCGTTGTCACGGATTTGGGCGCCGGGATGTCCTTTCGCTAAATCGGCGGCATGTGCTGCGATTTTGTAGGTGATGAGACCCTGCTTAACGTCTTCTTTGTTAGGCAGGCCGAGATGCTCTTTTGGCGTGACATAACAGAGCATGGCGCAACCGAACCAGCCAATCATTGCGGCACCAATACCGGACGTGAAATGGTCATAACCCGGCGCGATATCGGTAGTCAGCGGGCCGAGGGTATAGAAGGGCGCTTCGTGGCAATGTTCGAGTTCTTCGGTCATATTGCGGCGGATCATCTGCATCGGCACATGTCCCGGTCCTTCGATCATGACCTGAACATCATATTCCCAGGCGATTTTGGTCAGTTCACCTAATGTACGTAATTCGGCAAATTGCGCTTCGTCGTTGGCATCCTGAATGGAGCCAGGCCGCAGGCCGTCGCCCAGTGACAGCGAGACATCATAGGCGGCACAGATTTCGCAAATTTCGCGGAAATGCTCATACAGGAAACTTTCTTGATGATGTGAAAGGCACCATTTCGCCATGATCGAACCGCCGCGGGACACAATCCCGGTCAGGCGTTTGGCGGTCATCGGCACGTAACGCAGCAATACCCCAGCGTGTATGGTGAAGTAATCGACACCTTGTTCGGCCTGTTCCAGCAACGTATCGCGAAACATTTCCCAGTTCAGGTCTTCGGCCACGCCGTTGACTTTTTCCAGTGCCTGATAAATCGGCACGGTACCAATAGGTACCGGACTGTTACGCAGGATCCACTCACGGGTTTCATGTATATAACGGCCGGTGGAGAGATCCATCACGGTATCCGCGCCCCAGCGTGTCGACCATACCAGTTTCTCGACTTCTTCTTCGATAGAAGACGTCACCGCCGAGTTGCCGATGTTGGCGTTCACTTTCACCAGGAAATTGCGTCCGATGATCATCGGCTCTGATTCAGGATGGTTAATATTGGCGGGAATAATCGCGCGACCGGCAGCGACTTCCTGTCTTACAAACTCTGCGGTGATATTGGCGGGCAGATGCGCACCGAAGCTTTCGCCGGGATGTTGCTGACGCAGAACGTCACCGCGGATGCGTTCACGCCCCATATTTTCGCGAACGGCGATAAACTCCATCTCAGGCGTGATGATGCCTTTGCGGGCGTAATGCAGTTGTGTGACATTTTTACCCGCAATGGCTTTGCGCGGGCGGGGCAGGTGTTCGAAGCGGAGGTGGTCCAGCCCTTCATCCGCCAGTCGCTGCTGGGTAAAACCGGAACTGACCTGCGGGAGTTCCTCCGTGTCCGCCCGCGCGTTTATCCAGCGGGCGCGTAATTTTTCCAGGCCGGTATGCACGTCGATAACTGCCGACGGATCGCCGTAAGGCCCGGCGGTATCATAAACAGGAATCGCTTCATTTTCTTCGAATTGTGGATTGTCTTTGCCGCCGCCGACCAGCGTCGGGCTGAGCTGGATTTCACGCATCGGTACGCGGATATCATGGCGGTCAGTTTCAAGATAAATACGGCGGGAATTGGGAAAAGCTTCACCCTGCAGACTGTCGATAAACGACTGCGCCTGCGCCCGTTGTTCACGGCGGTTTGAAGGTGTCTTTGTAGAAACAACAGTTTTTTGAGTACTCGACATAGCAAATTCCTTGTGTTGTTTTGCGTAGTAAAAACGTGGCAAAAACGTGATGGAAAATTGCTTGTCTGGAGGTTTACGGCAGGAGTAAAAATGGGCGATGGAGCGCAGGCGGCCTGATGCAGGCAGATGCCAGATTACGCTGAACGCATAACATTACTCTTGTTCCCTTCGCGGGTACTAACCCGATCAGGTTCCGCGGATCCCGAATTAACGGTCTCAGCCTGGCGTAATCTTCGCGAGAAAATTATGCGCTAGGCACTCCGACAAGAAGCCTCAATATAGGAGGCGTTTTTTGAAACTACAACTAAAACTATTACTAAAATCACAAATCTTAGCCGGATTTTAGTAGGGCAAAGTCTTAAACCGGTCTGGCGAGATGTTCTTCATTTTCAGGTGGCTTTACTGCCTGACTGCTGCGATTAAAAGCGAGAATAATTAATTGATCTTCCAGCTGAAAACGCGCATCTAACGCTTCACCTATATCGGATAATGCATAATGAAATGCGAAAGCATTGTCATCATCAATATCATTTTCAGTGTAACTATCATGGAAAGCCATGATAGTTTCAGTATTCAGTTCCAGTGCAGGATAGATTTTTGCAGCCTGCAATTTTATCGGGCTATTCGCACCTTCAACTTCATCAATGATCCGCTGATACAGATGGAAATGACCGGCAGACAGATAGTCCACCAGGTTATGGCAAAAGTTATCCAGCGCTTTTTCATTGAGAGGGGTATGTTTTTCTTTATTGGGCTTGAGGCCGACCAAAGTGCAGTACGAAACCAGCAGCTCTTTGCGTGCGTGCAGCCATTGATCCACTAACGCATTATTGCCACCAACGCGTTGGGTCAGTCTTTCCAGACGATTTAGCATGGTTGACTCCGTGAGCGATAAAGACGTAACTAAAAGTTACTAACAGGTGAATATCCCCTCAGATTGTCAGTCCCGATGAGGTTATGCAACAACAATTATGGAATTACAGATTACCGAGCAACACAATGGCTGGTGGGTCATCAGCCAGGACGGCAAGCTATGGCTGCCTGAGGGCGAACTGCCATTTGGCAGCGCCACACAATTTTCTCTGACCGGTAAAACGGCGCGACAGATCGGCGAATGGCAGGGTGAACCTGTCTGGCTGATTCGTCAGGCGATGCCAAACCATATGTTTTCCGCCCGTCAGTTGCTGGATCAGGATCGTGGATTATTCCAGTTGGTCGGGCGCGGTGTACAGCTGTCTGAATTTTATCGATCTCATCAGTTCTGTGGCTACTGCGGGCATGCAATGCATGTCAGCAAAACCGAGTGGGCTGCACTCTGCGGGCACTGCCGCGAACGCTATTATCCGCAGATTGCACCCTGCATTATTGTCGCCATCCGTAAGGGTGATGAGATTTTGCTGGCACAGCATGTCCGGCATCGTAATGGCATTCACACGGTTCTGGCGGGTTTTGTTGAGGTCGGAGAAACCCTGGAGGAAACCGTGGCACGCGAAGTCCTGGAAGAAAGTAATATTCGTGTGAAAAACGTCCGTTATGTCAGTTCTCAGCCCTGGCCGTTCCCCAATTCGCTGATGATGGCATTTATGGCGGATTACGACAGTGGCGACATTCAGCATGACCCGAAAGAGTTGCTTAACGCGAACTGGTATCGCTTTGATGCATTACCGCAGTTGCCACCGCCAGGGACGATCGCGCGCCGTCTTATTGAAGACACCGTGGCTCTTTGTCGTGCTGAACACGAAGAGTAGAGGCGGTTTTACGTGATAGAATGCTGTGAGACGATTGTCGGGCGGCCCGAATACTGAAGGAAAGAGCAAGAATGAATGAGTTGAAAAACGACCGTTACCTGCGTGCTTTGTTACGTCAGCCAGTGGACATTACACCGGTCTGGATGATGCGTCAGGCAGGCCGTTATTTGCCGGAGTACAAAGAAACCCGCGCTGAAGCCGGTGATTTTATGTCGCTGTGCAAGAATGCCGAGCTGGCCTGTGAAGTGACTTTGCAGCCGCTTCGTCGCTATCCGCTGGATGCGGCGATCCTATTCTCCGACATCCTGACCATTCCTGATGCGATGGGGCTTGGGCTGTATTTTGAAGCCGGTGAAGGGCCGCGTTTTTCTTCGCCATTAACGAACCGTGCCGATGTCGAAAAACTGCCGGTTCCGGATCCTGAAATGGAGCTTGGGTATGTCATGAACGCCGTGCGTACTATCCGTAAGAACCTGAAAGGTGAAGTGCCGCTTATCGGTTTCTCCGGCAGCCCGTGGACGCTGGCGACGTATATGGTAGAAGGTGGCAGCAGTAAAGCCTTCACCAAAATCAAAAAGATGATGTACGCCGATCCGTCCACTTTCCATCTGTTACTCGATAAAGTGGCAGACAGCGTTATTCTTTACCTTAATGCCCAGATCAAAGCGGGCGCCCAGTCGGTAATGATTTTTGACACCTGGGGCGGCGTACTGTCTCCCCGCGATTACCGCGAATTTTCCCTGAACTATATGCACAAGATTGTCGATGGCCTGATCCGTGAAAATGAAGGGCGTCGTGTGCCGGTCACGCTGTTTACCAAAGGCGGCGGACAGTGGCTGGAAGCGATGGCTGCGACGGGCTGCGATGCACTGGGTCTCGACTGGACCACCGATATTGCCGATGCGCGCCGTCGCGTGGGTGACAAAGTCGCGATTCAGGGCAACATGGATCCTTCAATGTTGTATGCCTCGCCGGTGCGTATAGAGCAGGAAGTGGAGACCATCCTTGCCGGTTTCGGCAAAGGTAATGGTCATGTGTTCAATCTGGGTCACGGCATTCATCAGGACGTCCCGCCGGAAAATGCGGGGGCCTTCGTCGAAGCGGTGCATAGCCTGTCCCGGCAATATCACGAGTAAAATCCCGGTATGATCAATACCCGTGCTTTACGTGAAGAACAACGGATCCTCGCAGATCAGATTAAATTGCAGGATCCGCCCGAATTCACCCCTCCCGCATTGATCGCGGGTGTGGATGTCGGTTTCGAACAGGGGGGTGAGGTGACACGCGCGGCGGTGGCTGTTTTACGCTACCCGACGCTGGAGCTGGTAGAGTATCAGATTGCCCGTATCCCCACTGTTATGCCTTACATTCCTGGTTTCCTTTCCTTCCGCGAACTTCCCGCCCTGCTGCAGGCGTGGCGGCAGCTCTCATCGCACCCTGATCTGGTTTTCGTCGACGGGCAAGGGATTGCGCATCCGCGTCGTCTTGGTGTCGCCAGTCATTTTGGCCTGATGATCGATGTTCCGACGATTGGTGTGGCGAAAAGCCGTCTATGTGGTCAGTTCCTGCCACTGGGTGAGGAACTACACAGTCGCCAGGCGCTGTACGAAGGGGATGAACAGATTGGCTGGGTGTGGCGGAGCAAGCTGCGTTGTAATCCATTATTCATCTCACCCGGTAATCGTATCAGCATGGATTCATCGCTTTATTGGGTACAACAGTGCATGCGGCAATATCGTCTGCCGGAGCCTACCCGTTGGGCAGATGCTGTGGCGTCAAACCGGACGGCGTTTCAACGCTGGCAACGGCTGAGTGATGATCTTTTAGGAATCAAGGAATAGGGATATTGATTTATTTCAGGTAAACTCCCGCGCAGAAAAGTTAACGAGATCAACTCATGTTACGTAATCCAATTCATTTACGTCTCGAAAAGCTGGAAAGCTGGCAACACGTAACGTTTATGGCAAGCCTGTGTGAACGCATGTACCCGAACTATCAGGCATTTTGTCTGGAAACCGGGTTTGGCGAAGCACAGCTTTACCGCCGCATCCTGGATTTAATCTGGGAGACGCTGGTGGTAAAAGACGCCAAGGTCAATTTTGACTCACAGCTCGAAAAACTGGAAGAAGCGGTGCCTTCTTCCGATGATTACGACATCTATGGGGTTTATCCGGCCATCGATGCATGTATTGCATTAGGTGAACTGATTCATTCACGTCTGAGTGGCGAAACGCTGTCACACGCGGTTGCCGTCAGTGAGGCGTCAATTCGTACTGTCGCGATGCTGGAAATGACTCAGGCCGGTAGAGAAATGACGGATGAAGAACTCAAAGTCATTCCTGCCGTGGAAGAGGAATGGGACATCCAATGGGAGATTTTTCGCCTGTTGGCTGACTGTGAAGAGCGTGACCTGGAATTAATAAAAGGGTTACGTTCTGACCTGCGTGAAGCCGCTGTCAGTAACATTGGCATAAATTTAACGCAATAAGGCAAGAAAACGTGATTTAACGCCTGATTTGTCGTGCCTTAAGGCTTCACATCCGCACCCTGTCTGGTCTACATTTGGGGGGCGTAAAAAAAGTGGCTATCGGTGCGTGTATGCAGGAGGGTGCTGTCAATCGGCATATCCGTCGCACTCGATGCTTTGCAAACGATAAACACACTGTAAAGGATAACTTATGAACAAGACTCAACTGATTGATGTAATTGCGGACAAAGCTGATCTTTCCAAAGCACAGGCCAAAGTTGCTCTTGAATCTACTCTGTCTGCTATTACCGAGTCTCTGAAAGAAGGTGATGCTGTACAATTGGTTGGTTTCGGGACTTTCAAGGTAAATCATCGTAACGAGCGTACTGGTCGTAACCCACAGACTGGTAAAGAAATCAAAATCGCAGCTGCAAACGTGCCTGCGTTCGTTTCTGGTAAAGCTCTGAAAGACGCTGTTAAGTAATTGCTTGCAGTGAAAAGAATAAGCGGAGGGGCCTTTAAGCCCCTTCAGTTTATCACCCCCGGACTGGTAGCAGGTTTACTGGTGCTCGGTCTGGTGGGTTGCAGTTCTAAAAAAGATCCTGAGTTATTCTTTGCCAGCGGTTATGTCGCCGATCAAGGTATCAACCGGCTCTGGCGTAAAGACAGCGCACAGCACGATCCTCAAACCATTCTCAACGTCTACAGCCCCTATTACGGCGGCGATACGATTATTACCCGATACGAATTCCAGCAAGGGCAATTGCACCTGCTTAAAGAAACCCATGCGACTAAAACGGATTTGGGTGTCATGCTGCGTTTTGATGAGGGCGGCAATGTCAGCTTTATGCAACGGCAGCTTCCGGAGCGTCGGGAGAAATTATCTGCAGACGAAATCGAACGCTATAAGTATGAAGCGTCAAAAATTCTCGATCTGAGTAATGCGCTGCAGGCAGGGAAAGTCCGGCTGGTTCAGGCGCGCTGGCGCAAAGGGTTAATAACAACCTGTGCCGGTGAACAAGTCACGCCGACACTGACTGTCCGCTCACAGGTCTGGCTGGCGAAACGAGCCAGTCGCAGTAACGATAACCTGGGATTAGCCTGGCTGACCGCCCCTCAGGGCAATGAGATGTTGCTGGTAGCTAATGAAGATTTTTGTAAATGGGAACCGAAAGAGTCCGATCTCTGATCCCGGGTTCACGCATGAAAAGGCACGCCGAAGCGTGCCTTTTTGATTGTCGGGGCTGGCAGGATTACTGATTGCGTTCGCGATCGATGGCGCGATAACCGATGTCTTTGCGGCAGAAGCTGCCTTCCCAATGAATATCTTTTGCTAAGTCATAAGCGCGTGCCTGTGCTGCTTCCACCGTTTTACCCAATGCCGTCACACATAACACGCGACCGCCATGAGTCACCACACGTTCATTCTGCAAACGGGTTCCGGCGTGGAAGACTTTACCGTCCGGTACTTCTTCCAGCGGCAGGCCATGAATAGCATCTCCGGTTTTATAATCAGCAGGATAGCCACCGGCTGCGAGCACGACACCCAGCGACGGGCGCGGATCCCACTCGGATGTTTTATCACCCAGACGACCTTCAGCACCGGCCAGGCATAAGTCCACAAGATCAGAGCGCAGACGTAGCATGATCGGCTGAGTTTCCGGATCGCCGAAACGACAGTTGAACTCGATCACTTTCGGCTGGCCGTCAGCGGAGATCATCAGACCGGCATACAGGAAACCGGTATAGGTGTTATTTTCCGCCGCCATACCGCGAACGGTTGGCCAAATCACCTGATCCATCACGCGCTGATGGATTTCATCGGTCACGACTGGCGCCGGAGAATAGGCTCCCATACCACCGGTGTTCGGACCGCTGTCGCCGTCACCTACACGTTTATGATCCTGACTGGTCGCCATCGGTAATACATTGGTACCGTCGACCATGACGATGAAACTGGCTTCTTCGCCGTCGAGGAACTCCTCAATAACAATGCGATGGCCTGCATCACCGAAAGCATTTCCCGCCAGCATGTCATGAACGGCATCTTCGGCTTCTTTCAGGGTCATTGCCACAATGACACCTTTGCCAGCGGCGAGGCCGTCAGCTTTGATGACAATCGGCGCACCCTTGCTGCGCAGATAAGCCAGAGCGGGTTCGATTTCGGTGAAGTTCTGGTAATCGGCACTGGGAATATTATGGCGAGCCAGAAAATCTTTGGTGAATGCCTTAGAGCCTTCCAGCTGCGCCGCTTCCTGCGTCGGGCCAAAGATTTTCAGGCCTGCTGCGCGGAAAGCATCGACCACACCAATCACCAGCGGTGCTTCAGGACCGACAATAGTCAGGCCGATATCATGTTCACGTGCAAAACTCAGCAAGCCGGCGATGTCAGTGGCGGCAATATCAACGTTTTCCAGTAGCGGCTCCAGCGCCGTGCCGGCGTTGCCAGGTGCAACAAAGACTTTATCCGCCAGAGGTGACTGCGATGCTTTCCATGCCAGTGCATGTTCACGCCCGCCGTTACCGATAATTAAAATATTCATTCGAAGACTCCGGATGAGCGGGCGCATCGCACCCGCCAAAAGAAAATTAATGACGGAAGTGGCGCATATCGGTGAACAGCATCGCAATGCCGTGTTCGTTAGCCGCAGCAATAACTTCATCGTCACGGATAGAGCCGCCAGGTTGGATCACGCAGGTAATACCCACGGCTGCCGCCGCATCAATACCGTCGCGGAACGGGAAGAAAGCATCAGAGGCCATTACGGAGCCCGCCACTTGCAAACCTTCATCGGCGGCTTTGATACCGGCAATTTTGGCAGAATAAACGCGGCTCATCTGGCCAGCGCCGATACCGATGGTCATTTTGTCACGCGCATAAACAATGGCATTGGATTTTACAAACTTAGCCACTTTCCAGCAAAACAGCGCGTCTGTCAGTTCCTGCTCTGTCGGCTGGCGCTCGGAAACCACACGCAAATCAGCGGTATCAACCATACCCAAATCGCGATCCTGAACCAGCAGGCCACCATTGACACGTTTGAAGTCGAGCGCTTTCTGGCGCTCTTGCCATTGTCCGCAGGTGAGTACACGAACATTTTGTTTGGCCGCGGTCAATGCCAGCGCTTCGTCACTGACGGACGGCGCGATGATCACTTCCACAAACTGACGGCTGATGATGGCTTTTGCCGTTTCGGCATCCAGCTCACGGTTAAAGGCAATAATGCCGCCGAAAGCCGACGTCGGATCAGTCTGGTAGGCGCGCTCGTAAGCGGCCAGGATACTGTCACCGATGGCCACGCCGCACGGGTTAGCATGCTTGACGATGACGCAGGCAGGTTCTGCAAATTCCTTTACACATTCCAGAGCTGCATCGGTATCCGCAATGTTGTTATAGGAAAGTGCCTTGCCCTGAAGCTGAGTAGAGGTGGCCACAGAAGCTTCGCTGACGTTCTCTTCTATATAGAAGGCAGCGTTCTGATGGCTGTTCTCGCCATAACGCATATCTTGTTTCTTTATATAGCTGAGATTCAGTGTGCGCGGGAACTGGCCGGAAGCCGATTCAGTATCACCGTGGTAAGCCGGAACCATCGTACCAAAGTAGTTCGCAATCATGCCGTCGTAAGAAGCGGTATGTTCGAAAGCTTTGATTGCCAGGTTGAAACGGGTCGCCAGTGTCAACGAGCTGCTGTTGGCATCCATTTCTTCAATAATAGACGCGTAGTCGCTGCTCTTTACTACGATCGCCACATCTTTATGGTTCTTCGCTGCTGAGCGAACCATGGTCGGGCCGCCAATATCAATGTTTTCTACTGCATCTTCCAGTGTACAGTCCGGGCGCGCGACGGTTTGTGCGAACGGGTAAAGGTTAACGACCACCATGTCGATTGGTGCAATAGAATGCTGCGCCATGATTTCATCATCTTTCCCACGACGACCGAGGATCCCGCCATGAACTTTCGGGTGCAGGGTTTTGACGCGTCCATCCATCATTTCCGGAAAACCGGTGTAGTCAGAAACTTCGGTGACTGGCAGGCCGGCTTTAGCTAACAGGCTGGCGGTTCCGCCAGTGGAAAGTAATTCAACGCCACGCGAAGACAGAGCCTGGGCGAATTCTACGATACCGGCTTTGTCAGAAACACTGAGCAGAGCGCGGCGGATTGGACGAGATTGTTGCATGGTGGTTATATCCTTGGCTTTGGAGTCGCAGTAAAGAGCGTTATCGGAATTCAATGACGATTTTCTTCTCTTTATATAGAGCACTTTGCAGAAAAACGTGGGATTGAGCTTGGATAACTTCCCCTCAGTGGCTGATTTTTCATTTATCACCCCTAAAGGGCAGTGAAAACTAACGCGCGAAATTGTAGCGAAAACGATTGCGCGACGCTCGCAAAATTTGAGATTCCTGTGCCTCTGTGGATAAATCTGTGCAAAACACGGTATAAGCGGTGTGTTTGCTGTGTAATGCAGCAAACAGTGATTTTTCTTAAAATTAGCCCTTGCGGCCTGCTGAGAACTCCCTATAATGCCGCTCCATCGACAGGGAACAACGTGAACAACATCACGAAGTGACCGGGTCGGAAAGATTGAAAACAGCGGCAACCGGGTGAAATAAACGGTTGACACTGAACGAGGAAAGCGTAA
>NZ_JBLZQF010000019.1:0-19473 GCF_049199325.1 Rahnella sp. PD4
CATCTTTGACGGTCCTGCCAGCCTCGACTGATTTCAGGACGGCGATGATCTGGTGCTCAGTGAATCGGATCTTACGCATAGCGATCTCCTCAGGGGACATAATCAGTATGTCGGAAGATCTCTAAAAGTGAATGGGCCGTTTTGGTGGGATACTTACACGGCGTGCTCAAAAGGGCTCAAAACCCTTGCTACACAGGCTTTCAGAGGCTTTACTTCATGCATCAAAACCAGTGGGCTAAGTCAGCAGCGGGCAGGCGGGGAGAACTGCCCGCGCGGTGGCAAAAGCACGGTTATGCGTATTGATACTTATATAAATTAAATATTCTTTAAGCATAATTTAAAAAATACATCATTGATTAACAGTAAGCTTCAGGTTTAATTCAACTGGTGCTCTGAACTCTTTACTTAGTAAGTCGACTACTCTACTAATTATGTTTTCAAAATCACTATTATCCTTAAATTCTTCGCCAGGATTGACTCCCACGCAAGTAATATACGGGGAAACTGGATATTCTGAGAATAGGTCAAAGTTTTTACTATGGAAATGTTTAGCATGCGGTGATTCATCAGGATTTATTATCAGTAATCCGCTTGTTGTTGACATCCTGCTGTTCACAGAATGAATTCCATGGAGGTATTTTAATGTTAAATCAGGGAGGTAATGTATAAACGCTTTTTCAGATGTTGTATATTTAGCGTCCATAATATAGTTTTTTACTATAATATCATTCTTCTCAATAGCAATTACAAAGTCAGGGGAACGATTAGAATATTTATGAGTAGAGGATCTTTGATTAACTTTACCATTATAAACAGTCCATCCCTCGGAATTTATAAGACCTCTTAAGTCTGCATTAGAGTGGTTAACTGCCCAAAACTTTGGCTCATAATATAATGATAGTTTGATGTCATTATTTAGGGAGTAAGAAAATTTAAAATCCCGAGAGTTGAATTCTGTTTCTGGAGAAAATTTTAATTTAAGATCAAGCAGGTCTTTTATGTAAAATAAGGAATAATATTCGAAAAGCTTAGGGATGCTCTGTATTGAGAGAAGTTCATCTTGTACACTCCAATCCGGCTTGCCATATCTATTCCATTCAACTATTTTCTTGAATAATGAAAGATAAATAGAATTATTCTTTGCTTTCATAGTGAAAACTGGCACTCCTTTTATTTCTTTATTTATAGCCAGCTTATCACCCATAGTCTTTTTAAGAGAGTGAAGTTGCATCAATAAAATTTTACATTTTGATGTTTTTCTCTCATTAATGTTTTTATGGAACTTCTGTATTTGCGAGAAGAAACTTAGATATCCTAACGGCGTCATATTTGAGTTAATAGATGGTTTGAATGGGCTCTCAAAGCCATAGAGGAGTGTTGAGGTAGCTATGCACAATGTTGAGATAAATCCATGTATAATTTGGTTTTCGTAAACATTAGTATCTTCATAAAGCTTATTTTCTCTTATCTTAGCAGCACTATAAAGCTTATATTCATGCTCAAGAATGGCTGAGTTAGCACAATCCGTTTCGTATAACTCATCAATATTATCACATATCCATGCCAAGGAAGTATCGTCAATATTTGTACTATCGGACGGGATCACATAGCTTTCGCTACTACTTAGTTTTGTAATAGGGCTCTGGATTATCTTTCTTACTAAGACCAATGTTTTATTTATTGTGTTCTCCAACTGTTCTAGTAATATTTCTGCCGGAGTATCACCTTGGACATAGCCCGCCTTACGGCGGGTTACACGGAAAAAAGCGCACAAGGCATCGCTATGCTTGTTTGCCAAGAAGTTAAGCATAAGCTCGACTCGTTCAGCATTAATTTTCTTTGCAAGAACTTCAATAGGTTCAAATTCAATTATCTTTGTATTCTGATCTAGATTTAACTCTACAGAAAGCTCAGCAATTCCATAATAGTTATGGAAGAAGCATTCGTAATAATCTCGGCCTAGTTTTTTAGGAGTCCAAGTATATACCCATTCATCTTTAATTTCATCGATGTATGTTACATCAACTTCATTTTCATAAAGAAGTATCTTTGGCCTACCTAAGTTTTCACTGCTATGGATACTTAATTCTAATGCCTCATCTTCCAGTACAAAATTATGCGCACCAGTTTTAATTAAAAACTCACTCAATGAATTCAGTGTGAGAACCGTATTTTGTCGCTTACCATTAAGGATTTTTAAATAAATTTTCATTTTTAATCCTTAGAAATATGAATAAGAATCGCTGTAGACATCACCATTATTGATAATATTTTTTAACGTTGATTTCGATATGTTGAAATCTAGTTCAGTCAGTTTTTGTTCTAGGTTCTGCAACCTTTCTTTGAATCCACTACCGTATCCCTCAATTAAAGGTAGCAAATGTTGATTTATCGCATAGTCAAGCGGTTGTGTTCTCATTCCTTCTATTTCATTTGCAACATGACAATAGCGTTTCATTGCATTTATCTTTCTTTGGCTTACTCGAACAGAAGTTGTTTTATTTATAGGTGAACCCAAAATTTCAATTATATTGTTAAGGGCGTTTTCCTCATCTGTTGAAAAATTAGATTCATAAATAGAGATATCAAACGCGCTTTCGAATTGTTCAATGTTAATAGAACCATTAAAATCTATAGTTTTTTGTTCAATTGATTTGAATTGTGTATTATGTGTGAGGTTTATAATCGGAACACGATCAATTAAACGTGGGGAAAGCCTTTCGGTAGAAGCATCATTATTTATTGTTGATATAAAGCGAACACCTTTGGATGCTTTAAGATATCTTTCTTCGTTTGATGGAATACCAGTATCAATTTGGCGATAACGTCCCTCAGGATCACACATTCCCAAAAAATCAGACCAATAATGCTCTACACTCGACAAATTAGCTTCATCAAGTAGGACTAACTTAATAAATTCTGCATTATGATCACTTTTTAAGAATTCATAGAGACCAGTTCGTGCCGGTTGATATACATCTTTTAGTGAATTATAAAATCCTAAAATATCGCGACTAGACACCCATGCTCTTCCAACAGGTATATTCAGGAAGTTGCTAGTATTAAATATATCATCAGAGCCAGTGAGACCTAAGTTTTGTGCAAGTCTAATAGCCGTTGACGTTTTACCTGTGCCCGGAGGTCCAGAAAGTATAGTCATGAAAGACTGGCCGACACATATCAATAAGTTTGACATTTCATCGAAAGTGAAATTTCTACCATTATCATTACTAAAGGACTCAACTAAATAATTGATATAGTCTTTTCTATTTTCCGAAGTCAAAGTTACAGAGGATGGAATGATTTTTGTTTTGTGTAATTGAGATGTGTTCTCTTTATTTCTATGTCCGTTCAATAATGCAGTTAGAGCATGTATTTCCACCACCTTTTCTGGAAGTTGAGGGGAGTTTAATGTTGCCTTCTTAAGACTGACAGCTTTTTCAACAGACTCTTTTTCCTTTTCTAAATCTTCCTTTAGTCTTTTTAGATAGTTTATTTCTTCTGTAAGGGATTTATAATCATTTACGCGAGATAAGGTTGCATAGAATATTTCAAGCTTTGAATCATTTTCTTTTATCTTTTCTTCTAAATCAGTATTTTGTTGTGTTAAAACTTTTTGATTTTGCATCAAAAACTGATGTGCGTCTTCTGATGATTGTTTTTTTATTTCTTCAATTTTATCTTTGGCTTTTATTTTTTCTAATTCAATATTCTTTATTTCTAAATCTAATTCTGCACGTTTGCTAGTGATCTGCCTTTCGATCTCTGTAATTTCTTTTTCTAGTTTAATTTTCTGAATTCTAGTAACTTCTTCAAGTTCGTCACTTTTCTGTTTTATAAGTAAATCTTTGTTTTTATTGAAGTAACTGTCAAGATAAAGTCGACCATCTCTGGACTCAGCTAAAAAGTCCTGAACGATATCTTGTCCAAAAGGGCTGGAATCAAGGAAGTCACCTAAAAGTTCTTTTAATCTTATGAGTCGTTCACTATTTTCTAATATCTTGTTTTTCTTTACATATTCATCTATGCCTTGGGTTAGTTTCTGTGCTTCACTTTTACCGAGTGGGTTTTTATTTTTGGATAAACCGTTACCAAAACCATTTTTCGTAAAGTACGAAACTAATCTAGTATCAGATATAAAGTCTATTTGCTCAAAAGATAAACTAGCAAGTTCTCTTAAGTTATTTATAAACTTTTTTGTATCTCCTTTTATTACCCAGGTTGAGCTCAAATTATTATCATAAATATCCTTTACAGCTAGTTTAGCTATATGGTCCTGTTTTAATTGTAAAGGAGAAGGTGTCGTTAATGGTGAAAGCTGCCAGTTAACATCCTGTTTCGAGGCTTTAAACGGACCGTAAATATAATCATTGTTTTCGATAAAGAAATGGGTATTAGGGAAGTCTATATCATGATTAATGAATCCAGTTTTTAAGTCTGGTATTTCCATGCTTATTATTGGAATGAATGCGCTTTTATCAAGCCTATCTACTTTATTGCCTAACGCAAAGTGTTTTTGACGGCGAGTATTATTTATCCAATCGTCTTCATTACTGTCATAATATTCATTAAGGATGAATAATTCATTGTTACCAAATTGGTGGCTAATATTAGAAAAACCTTTTGAAATAAAGATTCCTCCATTGGGAAATTCATCAGCTTCTAAATTACGAAAAGTACCGTCATCACTCATATGTGCAACTGGGATGACGAGTCCGAGTTCAGGGTTCGGGGAGTGATTTTCTTCTTTAACTACTAATATCCTATCCATATTATATTCTTTCAATTAGTTTAGTGTAGATATGATTAGCTTCCTATTGTATGCAAGTGAAGCAAATCCCCACGTATCAGAAATTTCTTAATGACTTTTTACCTTTATAAAATGCTCGTAAAACATTAGCAAATGTTATTGTACTGATTGTATATATCTGTTTTGGTGGTCATTTTTTATTTTTATATTAAATTCAATTAATTAAGTTATTTTAGCGAGTCCGGCCTTCGACCATCTCTATGAAAATTCAGTCACCTTGCATATGGTTTTTTTATGAGCGAAATATTCTATTTATCTAAATATCAATGAGTAATAAACATCATCATTGATGCTTTCTATAATTCTCAACAGACCACAACTCAACTTTTAAACACCTGATTCTGATGCCATTCAATAAATCTTTCCCCCGGCCAGTAAACTTTATCCTGCGGTAAATAAAGTTGTTTGCCGTCACGCTGCCAGAAAAGGTGATCCACAACCGGGCTGCGGTTTACGCCACCGGAAATACGGATAGTCATATGCTCATCTATTCCTATCGCTCCCATATCAAAGGCAGAATGATGCAGGGAGCAAAGGGCCAGTCCGTTATTCACTTCGCACGGGCCGCCGTATTGCTTCCAGCGGATATGCGCCGCCTCCAGTCCTACGAGTGCGCCATCCAGCCGCAAATCGTAGCCACAGATAGCACAGCGTGAGTGATAAGCCCGAAGAACAATCTCCCTGAAACGGGGATCACGCGCTTTCAGCAGTGACGTAAAATCAAACCCCAGACGGTCTGCGAGAAGTATCTGGAGGCTTTCCGGGAAACGCTCTGTCATGATCTGTTGCGCCAGCTTGTTAATCATTTCCGGCGCTTCACGAAGGATCTGGTAGCTGCTTTCGTCAAACCCCCCCGAAACATGATTCTCAATCAGCTCACGTTTTGTCGGCTGGATATTGCCCTTGCGTGGCTTACAATCCTCAGTATTTTCCAGCGTCCAGAACCCGTCAGTCCTCAACCGCCAGAAAGGCATATTCGGATAGTAGTCGCGCCGTTTAGGGCCGAAGTCCGCCAGCAATTTTGTCAATGGCTCGTGGATCTCTTCCCCGTAGTCGAAGAGTCGGGAATGACCGTTCAGATATTGCGACAGAACATAGAGCAGCAGCAGAGGTTTATGCGGCGCGCACTGGTCGCCGTTGCGCCAGACTGCCACATTGGAAATTGCTGTTTGCAGTGCTTTACATGGGGTCATAGCCGAAGGTTAACAGATTGAAGTTCTTGCGATCATGCTCGCAAAGAATAGGTAATTCAATGAAAGTCAGGTAAAAATAATCTGAGGTGTCACGAAAATATCGCGACCCCGGATCAACGGGATCGCGCGCGGGCTGTCACTGAATCTCAGCATCCCATAAGGCATTCCCTGTGCTCTGAAATTCTATCCACCAGCCAATTCACCCCACCATCATCAGCAATCTCCGCCAGCGGTACAGAAAACCCGATGCCTTTGATGCTCTTATCATCCGATAACTGGATCTTTGAATCAGTCTCAGGATATCCGTCATAGTTCCACCACAGGTCTTCGGCTGACGCGTAAGTAGCGTCATCGTTTACCGCAGAAAAGAGATACACAGTCAGATAGCTTTTAGCTTCTTCCACCGGGGTTTTCAATCCTGTGGCTGGCGGTTCGTCATCTTCACCGTATTGCAACACGCGCTGGTCACATTCCAGTTCGCTGTCTGTCACCAGTTTAAAGTCCAGCACATAATCGGTCGCTGCCATCGGCGTATTGGGTTGTTGCTGCTTACTGAACACAAATGAAACGTCCATCATCGGCAGGAAGTCCCATTTCCAGTTTTCCAGCGGATTTGCCCCGCGGCGCGGCGGCTTGTTGAAACTCCAGGTGTCCCACAGCAGAAACGATGCCTCCATTTTCTGCGCGACTTCGTTGATCATCGGGAGTATATGCTGGTAATACGCCCCGCAGATGCGGTGGGCTTGTCGGACCTGAGCAAAGGGATCGTGCATGATTATTGTGCCTTCAAAAATGAGAAATCAGTGGAGAGTGGCGTAGCTGCCAGAAATTGATGAAATTGCTGCCAGGGGAGCAAAGGTTCCCGGATGCCATAGAGCGCAAGTGCCTTCAGGCAATCAGCGACGATGCGTTTATCCTGTGGCGCTTCCCACTCTGCGTACTGGAAAACCTCCCGGACCCTGCGCCATTCCATGCCATGAAACTCGACCTGCGGGAACTGTGTTTTTAATTCCTGAAACCAGTTCTCTGTAGTGGCAGGCAAATTACCCAGCGCCAGAAAATGAACGCTTTCTTTGGCGTTGTCATCTGCCAGATAGGTGTAGAGCTCTTTCCGCCATTGCTGTAGATATTGCCTGCCGCCAGCCGGTGGTTTGACTTCAATGATCAGCGCCGTATGCTCAAAAGTGATCACGAGATCGGGTTCGGCAAATCGTTCGTCTCCTGAAAGAAAGGGTTGCATCTTCTCATCAGCCGGATCAGGGAAAACATATTTGGGCCAGAAGGTGATGGATTCAAATTTTCCCCAACTGTCCCGGTTAATTCCCAGCATCGCTGAAAAAAACTGATCCATTGCTGCCGGGGATAAATAGCTAACGCGGCTCCAGATTGCTGCTGTGAGTAAATCCTCATAAGACTGAAAAACGGTTCGCCAGCTTTGTGGTTCACTGCCATTGAGCATTATCCTGCCCGCTTTTCCTTCCAGAATGGCATTTAGCATTTGGCACTCCTTTGTTAATTAAATTTGTTATTTTTCTTATCCCGGATCCTGCCCAGTTTCATCGTCACCGTTTTTGACATTACATCCAGATTATCCTCCCGTAGTCCCGGCACCACGTTGTAGCCTGCCAGCGCGAACGGTTATCAGGCGTGGCAGCGGTGCGAGCTTTGTCGGCGAGAAGGTGCTGCCGATGGGTTCTTCCGTATTCTTCAGAATAAAATCCGTGTTAAGCGTCGTTCCGGCTATACCCATTGTGTCCCGGACTGACTGAGCGTCAGCGGTTCGGTCAGTTCGGGAATATCATCATCAATCTTCTGCCGCAGTTTGGCCATCATCAGCGAAAAGCCCTGAAACAACCGCTCGACCGAGTCATCGCGCGGAACCGGACTGCCGTCTAACCCCAGGGCGCGCCCCAGTTCCGGGAATTCTTTCGCAAACTCCAGCCCGGCTTCCTTCAGGTAGCGCATTTCGCCGTCAAAATATTTTAAGAAATCCTCTTCCATTACTGCGTTTTCCCAAGCTGCAGCCGGTTGTCATTGAGCTCAACAATCCGGTCCTTGCTGTCATCGAGGTCGCTGCTTTCCAGAACCAGCCGCCAGGTGTTGTTTGTGACATCCGGTGCCATAAAGAGGGCAACCACGGCGACAAACTGTGCGTCGGCATGCAGCGGCACGGCCACCGTCGCCTCTGCGTCCGGCATTACCAGGACAATCTGCCGGTCGAGCAGGTCAGCGGCCAGCACGGTGTTGTCCTGCCTGAGCAGGGCAGCGTAGCTGGCGGTATCAAAAGTTTTACGGTCTTTGAGCTGATAAACGCGCACCACCGTCGGCAGCGCCTCGCCGCCTTCGTTGTTGTTGAGCGCGGCGCGGGAGGTCAGCGTCAGGTGCAAAGTGTCTATTTTACGGTAGATTACGGCATCTGCGACCGCAGAGGCGCCGTTGCCCACGCGCTGCGTCAGGCCGCAGCTGCTTATCAGCAAGGGCAGTAATAACAGCGCGGTGCCGCGTCTTAGTCGCTGGAAATTATTGGGCGTCATGGCGTGTTGTGTCCTCCGCATTGTCCGTGGCCAGGCCCGGAGAGGTAAATATTTGGGCCGGCAGCTTAAAGCGTCGCAGGGTAAGCAGCTCCAGCGGGCCGCCGCCGCTTTGGGTACGTAAGACCACGTTCAGCGTCTCTTTGGTGGCGGTTTGCCAGCTCAGGCGATAGCGGCTGCTGTCGAGCTGTTCAACCTGCGCCTTATCGAGTAAACGCAGCCAGGCCCAGCGGCCGTCCGCCTGAAAATAGTTCTGGAAGGCGTCGGCGCTTTTCCCCGATGCCGCGACCGGTGAGTACGTCAGGGACACCTGCGGGTGATCGCTGGCGGCGTCTGGCCAGCGGAACGTCTGCCAGCCCGGCAGTTGGTTAAAGTACTTCAGGACAGCGTCATCAATCTGCAGGTCGGTTTCGACCACGTTGCGGGTCGGGCGGATCTGCAGCTCAAAGGTCACGCCGGGTTTGCCCTGCGGGAAGACGCGGCGGCCGAGCTGGCTCAGTGGGTTAACCGCGCTGAGGAAGTCCGGGTTGATGCGCATTCCCTGAGTGTTGAGCGGGTCAGGTACCCAGCTGTCACCCTGTTTTTCCAGCACGCCGGCCAGTTGCCGGGTAATAAACTGGTCAATCAGGCCGGTATCCGGCGTCAGGTAGTGAGCCAGCTGGGTGAAATCCGCGTCATTTTTGGTGTTATCGAACGGGTAGCGTCCGGTAAATTCCGCCTGCCACGGGTTCTGCACCTGAACCTGCCAGGCGCTGTTGATCCCCTGCTGTGCCGGGGCCATGACGCCGTTCCACGCCTGTTCCAGCGGCTGGACAAATGCGGCGTCGGCAAAGCTGCTCCATTCGCCACCCAGGCTGGCTGCCAGAAGCTGCGCGTAGCGACGGCCCTGCGACAGCGTGGTGTCACCGTTGCTGAAGGCGGATCTGACCAGGCTTTGTGCCATCGCCTGCGGGTCCGAGGCATTGGTCACCTGCAGCAGCTGCAGTCGCGTTTGTGACACCTGCAGCAAATAGTTGCTGACGGTAACGCCGGAGGTGTTTTGTGCGGCCTGCGTTTCACCTGCCGCCGGGCTCTCCGGCGGTAACACGGCCAGCAGCGGGGCGAAGGTCTCGCCCAGCACGCGGGTCGGGTCATTGTGGCCGCCGGCGAAACCGGCTTCCGGCGTAGTTTTCGACACCAGTTTTTGCGCCGATTTCAGCAGGGAGTCCCCCATCGCTTCGCGGTGCTGACCGGCCGCGCCCTGATAACGCAGGGTGCGGCTCAGGGCCAGCAGCGGCGACTGGCGGGCATCGGCCAGCTGGGTCAGCTGATCGAGGGAGGTGCTCAGCGAGTCGCTGGTGTTCCAGCGGATGCTGTTGAGGAAATTGAGCCAGGCGCTGGTGTAATCGGCAAAGTAGCGCTCGGTCAGGCGGTACTGCAGCTGGTCTTTGGTCAGCAGCTGTTGCTCACCTTTATCATCCAGCACCCGGTCGGTGGTGACGTGGCGTGCCGCAGCCGCTTTATCAATCGCGTCGCTGACCTCTCCCTCCCAGGCTTCACGGGTGAACATGCCGGGCAGGGTGTCATCGGTGGAGAACAGCTGACCGCCGGCGGACTCCCCAAGCAGGCTGTCGAGCGTGACGTCGGCATAGTGCGGCGACACGCTCAGCAACACCTGCTGATACAGCGCGTTTTCGCTGTTGCTGATGCCTTTCTGGCTGCGCAGGATGGTGCGCACGTTGGCCACCAGCGGATCATCGGCAGGCAGCTTCCACTGCGGATGACGCGGCAGTTGCTGCAGATAAAAGGCGAGCAGTTTGTCTGAACGGGCCAGCCATTCTCCCGGCGCCACGCCGCCCGGCGACGTCCACAGAGGAGACAGCACCGGCTGCATAAAGGCCGGATCGGCGTGTTCAGGATGCAGCAGCATCAGGTAGGCTTTCAGTTGCTGATAGGCCATTTTTCCGGCCAGACGTCGTTCGGCAGAGCCCGGCGGCAGGGACACAAACGCCTGCAGCCGGTCTTTTAGCGCGTTTACCACCGGCGTTATCAGCAAAGCCTGACTTTGCCGGGTATAGGCGGGCCACAGTGCGTTGATCACCGCATCACGCTGATCGAGGCCGAAGCGGTTCAGCCACGGCGAGCCGTTTTGCTGCCACCACAGCAGGCGGTCAATGTGATCCTGCAGGGCCACGCTGCGGGTCAGCGTGTCGGACATCGGGGCCGGCGTGCGGGCCGCCTGCAACAGCGCCTGGCTGTCGGCGATAAGCGTGCGGTTGGTACAGGCAGATATTCCCATGCCGAGTACCCACAGTCCCGCCAGCGTCAGCGTGCCGATGGCCAGTTTGTCACCGGTGGACAGGTGGTCGCGGCGACCCTGCTGTATCCGGCTTTGCGCGATAACGCCGTTCCAGGCGGGGGACAAATAGCAGGCGTGGGAGCGTTGCTGGACAGAAGCCGGTTCAGGGGCAGCAGGCATAAAGAAGATGCCGCCGGCCAGCACGCGCTGATGCTCACCGGGCCACGGCTGAAAACGCTGCCTGAGCAACGCGCCGGTGTGGTGTTTCAGATCCCCTGACAGCTGCAGCAGCCAGGCCCAGCGTTTGTTCTCGTTCAGCTGCGCAATGCCCTGCGGGATGAGCGTGGCGGCAAGCTGACTGAGCTGGTCATCAAGTGAGACCGGCGTGCCCGCCGGCCAGTGACAGCCGATACTCTGCACCGGACGGTCGTCCTGTTCCCACTGCGGCTCACTCAGACACACGCCAAACACCGGCGGACGCCAGCTGAGGGTGCGCCCGAGCGCGATAAACTGACGATAGACGGCGTCGCTGTTGCCCGTTGGCAGCGTCTGATTAGGCACCGGCTGCGGGGTCCACAGGTATTGTGGTTCAGCCGTCACATCGGTGACCCACAGCACGGCGTTAAAGGCGCGGCGCCCGCGCATGTCGCGCAGCTGCGTGACGGCGGCTACATCCAGCGCGTCAGCCTCGCCACACCAGATAAGGACGGCGTTCTGGCTTTCCAGCCAGCGCGCCTGCGTCAGGCCGGGGGCGACTTTTTCCACCACCTCCGCCTCACCGGTGACCAAAAGCCACGGCTGCTTGTGCTTCCAGTGCCAGCCATCGCGGTGACGCAGGGTGAAACGCAGGGTATCAAACGCCGTGATGCGCGCGTCGTCCTGTGCCTCGGGCGGGCGGTTAAAATCGAGCAGTTCCAGGGCAAAAGCGTAGCGGGTCAGCAGAAGATAGCTCAGCAGGATAACGCCGGTTGCCCACCAGGCCACGCCGTGGGTGAGGGTTTCTCCGTCGGCGTTCAGCCACAGAAGGCTCAGGGCCAGGGCGAGCATCACCACCAGCATCAGGTGAAGGCTTTTAGTCATGACGTTGTTGTTCCAGCAGGCGCCATTCCACATCGAGCCGCTTACGCCATAAACGCAGTGCCAGAGGGACAGAGAAACTCAGTAAGGCGGCGACCACCACCAGTCCGCCGCCCAGCCAGGGCAGCATGCCCACCTGCGTATCACGATCGGCGGGGAGTAATATCAGGGCCAGCATCACGGCCACGATCCCCGCCAGATAGGCCAGCGGATAGCGTGAAATCGTATCGACAGGCATGTTCACGGGCGCAGCAGGCTGGGTGCTGAGCTGAACCAGGCTGATGGACTCCTCAGACTGTGCGGCGACCAGTTGGCCGCGCTGGCCTAAATCGCATCCCTGCGCCGCGAGGCACAGGGCAAGCCAGAAGGAGGCCGGACTCGCAGGGCCTAACAACAGGGACAGATCGTGACGCCCCTGTGCCGGCAGCATCACGTTGTGTTCATCCAGCAGAGCCAGCAGGGCGCCGCGCTCGCGGCTGTGCAGCCCGGCATCCCACAGATGGCTCAGACGTTTGGCCTCGGTTTGGCCGGCGGTCAGAAATCGAGGGAAGTCCGCATCGAGGTCGTGCGACTGTGTCACCAGCGGGCGGAACAGGTATACCGGTCGGAAAGGCGGGGCTTTTATCACCGGCCCGGAAGACCTCTGGAAGAGCAGGGCGGAGCAGCTGGCACTGGCCTGGCTTTTGCCGTCAAGCAAATGCAGGGCAATTACCAGACGCGGAACTGAAATGTCTTCATCACACCAGGCATGCAGTAATGTGGCGTCAGGAACCGTATCCTGCAGGTGGACATTCTCAGGATTAATTCGCTTGTTAAGCTGTTGATTCCAGTAATGCTCTATGGACGGGACCGCCTGCTTTTCGTCGACATTACCATAAAGCCATATCTCCACGGCGGGCAGAGCACGTAAGGCGCTGTGCATTGGCGTCAGCGTTTGGATGATGACACTTTTGAGTGGAGATTCACCGATCAAGACCGGGACGGTCAGCATAATATCTTCGGGCTTAGACGGTGCCTGCGGCGGCATACCCTCCAGGCCGAGGGTGCGACAGGCCACGTCGGATTCAGGCGTCAGGCAGTGGAATGCCACCAGCCGCAGAGACCGGCGTCCCCAGTGCTGCCAGTGGGCATATTTGCGGTCAATAAACAGATGCCGCCAGTCAGTCTGACGACGGACCTGCAACGCCGCACTGAGCACAAAGGCCATCACCGCAGTGGAGGCCAATAACGGCAGCAACAACAGCCAGAACCAGAATCGCAGATTGGTAAATCCACGCTGAACTGGCCAGGTGAAAAACAACGCGATAGCAGCGAGTGCGACACATGCTGACGGTATCGCCAGCCACCACCAGGCAGGAAGCTTGGGCAGGGTTTTGCGGTCCATATCCGGGAGACACCAGTTCATCATTGCGCTCCGGCGTTCGGCAGGGTCGTCTTGACGGTGCACCCACACTGCGCAACACAGCCGTCCACAATCACGGCTTTACCGTTCATTTTCCAGGTCGGATGCCCCTGATTCACTGGCACGGTGCCATGCTGAGAACAACTGACAGTATCACCGGCTAACATCACCGGTTTACCTTCAAATAATGCCCCAGACGCTGAGCTGACGTTGCCGCCGTGGGTATGGGGATCGCCTAAGCGAATGACTCCGCGCATAAAAATATCCTTCCCTGAATATGTTACTTTTTGTTGAACTCAGCGATAGCCTTATCTGGTAGTGAGTTGCTTGTTCTACTCATTGCCGCTATACCCCTTGGGGTATTGTTATATCTCAAAACATAATCAGTATTGATTGCTTTTTCATAATCTTGGGAATCAAAATGTAGATGATAAATAGTACCTTTAGTAAAAGGCATCAGGTAACCTAACCGTTCAATATGCAATGTGCAGTCCGGTAGTGGCATTTGATAAAAACTCTCTTTGCGATCTTTATCTGTTATGGGACTTGCTGTTTTAGCCATGAGAGGATAGGTCGGGATGTCGAGAAGAACCTTATAATTTTCAGCGCCGTCTTTTTGAAGATAAAGTTGGGTCTCACCTTCTTCAACCTTATAAGTGCCTTGCATGTCTGGACATGCAAATAATGGAGTGCTACCACTTAGCAAGGTGATTAATACGAGTGTTTTAAAAATTCCACCTTTGTCTTGCATTTGAAATCCTTATGAACGATGCGTCTTCGCATACATAACAGGAAAAGGAGCGCCTAAAGTAAAATGATACTTTTCATTCAACTGATTCGCAGTGATTTGAGCATTTTCGATTTGTTTTTTAGACATTTTATTAGTAATAATATTTAAGCTCCGATCGGCTTCTTTATTGCCAATCAATTTGGCGAAATAGAACCAGGCGTAAGCTGTCTGAATATCTTTGGGTGCACCTTCTCCGTGGTAATACGACTGCCCAATAATTAAGCTTGCCATTGCGGCAACATCTCTATAATCACGACTGTTTGAGGCCGCTTCCATATACCATTTTGTTGCCGCAACCTCGTCCTGCTTAACGAAAACCCCATGGCTATACATGAACGCGACATTAAACTGTGCAGGTGCCATACCCTTAGGCGATTTTGCAGCTTTTAAGTACCAATTGAAGGCTTGTTCATCACTTTTAGGTACGCCACGCCCGTCACTGTACATATTTCCTAAATCATACTGTGCTTCGGGGATCCCTTTATCTGCAGCTTTTTGGTACCAATACACTGCTTTTTTATAATCGACAGGAACACCATCACCGTTATTGTAACGAGTGGCCAAAATGACTTGTTCTGCCACGTCGCCATCTTCAGCACCTTTTTTTGTACAGTCTAAATCTGTTGTACAAGCCTGAGTGGGTGCCGGATTTTTGGTGAGATGGTTCTGGCAACCTACTAAAACAAGAAACCCTGTCAGAATTAATAATTTTTTTAACATGTGATATTCCTTATTACATGGATGATTGTTTATATTTTTGACATTCTAATAACCGGCCTTGCTAATTCATTTTCCCTGTTCCGATGCAGGCAATCCTAAATCAGGGTTACAGCGCATCTTGTCCCAACCTGTGTAGTTTTTGACTACAGGAACTTTGTTGGGAATATCCTGAAAGTTTTTTCTGTCCGAATCGATTGTCCAGCGTTCAGGACCAGCAAATGAATTCCATGAAGCATATTCTTTGCCCCATTTTCCACCGTGCCCCTCTGGGTCATAGGCGTCGAAAGGCTTGGAGCTCATATAAATATCGCCCCATTTTGTCAGTACAAAACCCTGATCGGCGACGACAGTTAATGAGATTATGTCTTCATACAGAGGGGAAGTATTTTCCCCTGCTACGACTTCCATTCCGGACGCAGTTTTTCTTGCTGGGATTCGTTTCCCATAAGGATCTGCACCGGCTCCAGGGGAATAACGCGCTCTTTCCCAAGTTTTCCCGTAATCTTTTGAAATAGTGAAAGTACTCAGATCCTCATACTCAGGTATGACGATATAGCGTTCTGATGGATGAATATAAATTTTGGTATAGACCCGATAACCTGAGTAACCATCATAGATATCAGTAGTAATATTCCTTTTGGTATCAATGTACTGAAGACGCCCTTGACAGTTAAATCCGGTCAGCTCCAAATAACGATGATCATCAAAGCGGTAGACTACCTGCGTTGGAGGAGAGGAGGAATTATTTGCGCTCTGAACACAAGCAGAGATACCCAACAGGCTAGCTAATACCAAAAATCTGTTTATCTTTTTCATGATATTCCCTTAAACCAGTGGTTTAGGCATCGCCCATTGCAGTTCAGTAATAGATTCGTTGGCGTTAGTTCCCAGTTGGCCGTAAATATTTTTATGTGGTGTTTGTTGAGTTTTAGACGGGGCGTAATCATTGACTACTCCGAATTGCCCTTTTGGAGTACCGTGGTCTCTCTCTGGTTTATTCATCAGAGATTTAAATTCAGGAGGTAAATAACCATAAAGGTAATACTGTCCAACTTCTGGTCGCGGATTTGCCGCCTGCCGCCAGTCAGCCTCCAGTAATAACCCCTCCCAAAAATCCTTATACTCAAACGCCTGACATTCCCCAATTGCCAGGTCATACACCATCGCTTTTTCAGGGACGTCTTTACTGGTCACAATGGATGAATGCTGGCTGATCTGAATGTTATTTTTGGCATTCATAACGGCCTCAGTTAACTCATCATCGTTCATGCGGCGAGTGATCTCGACCTGGGTGGCCATCATTTGTCGGGAAGGCCCTATCGCGGTAGCGCGAATAGCATCTATCTGATAAATCTCACTAAGAGCCGCCAGTTCTGCGCCGGTGAAATTATGTTGATCACGCATGAAGCCAAACCCGTCAGGAATCGCGCGAGTTTCATGTATAAATTGCTCATCAGCCAATGCAGTTTTTGCGATATCGGGATCAAGGCCCTCAAGAGTTGTTCGGTACTGTTCTTCAGGAATTATTGGTTTTTTTTTGTGTTCTACGCCGTTATTTTGCCCGCCCAGTTTGAACTGAAATGTGACGGGTAAAATAGGTGCATCAACGGTGATGTCTTTGAAATTGTAGCTGGCATTCTTAGCACCCATTTGCCCTGAATCACTCAGCGCTTTGGAAAATTCAAAACGTTCCCCGGTGTTATGCCCAACATAAACATCCTTGCAAAAAACTCGCTGATTAAAATTAGCGCCGAGTTTCGCCCGCAATGAGTCAGCAATACCACTCCAGCCAAAGCCCTGAACCTGCTTCATGGAAACAATGGTGTCATTTGGGCAGAAGTAGTTGTAGACCTTACCAAAGTTGTTACGGCTATAGCGGGCGTCGCTCCATTGGGCATTATTTGACAGACAAAGCGTATCTTTCAGTTTTTGTAAGTCATCCCCCGAGTACTGCCCGTTTGGAGAATATTTCGGGTTAGTCGCCATTAGTTTGCAAAAATTAGTCAGCGTCCTTTCACGCCCGTCTGTGGTTTGCTGATTACCAGGGCTCCAGCTTTCAATCAAACGAAAATCCGTAGAATAGGGAGAGTGGTTCAATATCACGCAATCTGCTGGCTCTAAACCTTCTTCCTTTACCCACATATTTGCCAGGATAGTGATAATAGTGCCCTGACTGTGAGCGACGATATTAATGGTGTCATTTTTTGAGCGCTTATCACGTCGGATTGTCAAAATTAAGTCAGCAAGTCTGCGGGCAGCGAAAGCCTGATAGATACGATGCGGGTTGTCATAAATTGGGTGGCTCCAGTCGCCACTATTTGTGATATGGGAGCGGGAAACCCAGCCAGCAGCTGTCATCGTCCACCCTGTACCTCCCGGGCCGAACATATCAGGTATGCTTGTCGTTGCATTAGCAAAAGTGCCACCGCCTTTAGATTTGGCTGGATCGAGCCAGTTAGCGTAATTATCAATTTTAGCTTTGTTATGGGCTTTAATTTTCCGTGCATCATTTTCAACGAACGAGTCAAAAGCTAAATCTGCTTCATTTTTTTTCTCGCGCAGTTCTGCCTTGTATCGTTTTTGGTCTGCTTCCCAAACATCCTTTTCAACCGGTCGATATCCCCAGTAAAAGGGGATAATCGGCGAACGATTTGCCTGCCCGACACAGGTCTGATTATCAACAGAGCACTCTTGCGTGAAAACATTGCCGTCAGCATCTGAAATCTGAAACTCTTGATTTTTCCAGCTATGGGGGAATAAGTCCGTACGCCCCAGACGGGTATTCAGACCTTTGCAAATGCCTTCATCCTGATTTTGGTAGGCTTCCCCGACATCGTTGACGCCATGTACCAGAATAACAATGCACGGCAAGGGACGTTTTATAAGGCAATTCTGTTTGACCATCTCGCCTGCAGTGACCGGTCGGCAAACATCTCCAGCCGACAAAAAACCGTCATTACGTAAACTATCGTTTTGTGAGTTACTCATATTCATAGTCCCTTAATTAGCTCAATCGCCGCATTTTCCAGTTCGTTCATATGAAGTAAGGACGATTCGCCGTTGGCATCCGTAGCCCCTTCGGTTATAGATCCATCCTGGCGGTGGATGCGGAATTTCTGATTTTTAAGCACCTGAGTCGGGTCATCTTCTGCATGGAGCCGATACTGAATGGCGTACTTGCCCTCTTCAAATGACGGCATCGCCTGTTTCACGCTATCCCCACCCTGATACTCCAGTACCGGCGATTTTTGGGTGATACGGGTCGGTGCCAGTTCTTCGATCACCCCGTCTTTAATGCGGATCCCCGCCCCGCCACACATCAGCAACAGCTCTTTTTTTGCGTTCAGCACAATGCGGCCGTTAGTACTGGTGATCTGCATGTCTTCAAAAGAGGTCAGTTCCATCTGGTCTTTTTGCGCCTGAAGCTGCACCTTTCCTGCCGCAGCAATGAGCTTGATGCCTAACTTGTTCGCAAATACGGAGAACAGTTCACCGGCGGCGACCGAGAAACGACGGAATACGCTGAAACTGGCATCCTGGCCAGCAGTGGCTACCAGATTCTTACCGGCAGTTTGTTGGATCGTTTTCGGCGTGGTGTGCGCAATCCCGGCATCGCCGTAAACGACGACACCGGGCTGAGCGAGTTTGGTGAGGTCTGTCTTGAGCAGCTCCTGATCGGTGGTTTCTGCCGGAGACGCCTGAGCGATATCGGCGCTACTCTTCAGGGTTTTGGCCAGAGCCAGGGCTTTTTCAAGCTGGGCAATGGCGGCATCCATATCCAGCTGATGCCCCTGAGCACTGTTCTTCGGCTCGGTAGAAAGCAGAATGCCCTTGCCGCCACGAACGGCAACATAGGCATCGGTACGCAATTCTGCGCCTTCACCGCGTTGCTTTCTGGCACTGTCCACCAGGTGTCCCAGACTGAGCTGGCTCTTACCAGAGTGTACCGTACTGATTTTTATATGTTCTTTGCCGCGTTGGTCATCAAGTCGGATTTTATTTCCAGAAGGCGTGCGGATAACGTTCCGCTTGTAGTTCGGTAACGCCACATGATCCGGATGCCGTGAATCGTGCAGCGCATAAGCAATGTACGGCCGGTCAACGTCGCCGTTCTCGAAGGCAATCGCCACGCCGGTGGAATCCAGCAGCGGCATATGGAAGCCGCAGGTATCCCCGGAATAGGGTTTTGCCAGACGCAGCCAGCAGCTCTCAAAGCCTTTCTGCCATTCGGTGCGGTCGAAACCAAACCGGGCGCGGTACAAACCGTCGGCGCTGATATGGCCATAAGGTTCATCCGGATGTGCGCTGGAGATGCGGGCAGGCAGCGTGCCGGTGACGGTTGGCCACGGCAGCAGAGCGGGGCGATACGGATGCCGGGTATTGCGTGGCACGGCGGTGAAGGTGACAAAATACGCCGTGTCGCGGGCAACGTTGGTAGAGTTCGTGGAAACTATCAGCAGGCCGTCCGGCGCTTCCGGCCAGTCTTTACCGGGCGTGGTGATGACCATCCCCGGACGCAGCGTCATGCAGTTGGACTTGCCCTCAAAGGTGATTTGTTCGCTCAGATAACGCTCCTGACGGCGTCTGGCGTACCACATCCCCTGACCGGGCTCGTTGCTGTATTCCTTGCCCGGCTCAGGATAGGACTCACCCCAGCGGTAATCTTCGGCAA